>JABMMR010000092.1 GCA_013205525.1 Burkholderiales bacterium
GACCAGCGTTTGAGCTACACCATCATTGGCGGGGAAGTCAATGTAGCCCAACGCTTAGAGGCCAATTCAGACCCGGGCGGCATACTCATCAGTCATGAAACCTATGCCTTGGTCGACGACTTGGTGGACGTTGAAGAAAGACAATCGGTGAGTTTAAAAGGGATTGACCGCAACATTCACACCTATGCCATACGAGGCAGAAAAGCCGAATCCGACAAACCCTTGCGCTTGAAACACCCTCAAGGGATTCATATTGATTTGTCCCCTCAATACTTAAACCACGATGACAGACGCTTGATTGCCGCGCAACTCAAAACACTGGCTGAACAACTGGAAAATCTTGATGAACGAGACACTGCTGCATGACCGAATTTTCCGCCAGCTTTGAAGTGGATATTGAGCACTTGCATACATTGGGCGTGGTGGACCCCACTTCGCCTAAAAGTCTCGATATCTTTGTCTCGGGTCAGCTCAACAGCAATGAGCGTTTGTATTTCAGCTTATGGGGATCCAAACTCTTAAGTAGCGCAAGCTTTGATGCCAAAAAACGCATTTACCAGCAAGGTGAAGAGGTAACGGTTGCCTACTTTGTTGTGTCAGGTAGCTTATTGGCGGTCAAAGGCGATCAGATTGAACGCCTGGGCCCTGGCAGTGTGCTGTGTCTTGCCGAAGGTCTGGCAGGACTACGCGCACCTAAGACAATTATCACGGTCACCCCCGTTCAAGTTCGAATCATTCCCTTGAATAAGGTGGACCATGTGGTGTCGAACTTACCCCATGCTATTCGGCAAATCATTCGCACCTCGGTGAAGCGAACCTTGGTTTTGAAAGACTTACCCAAGGGCGTTTTGTGAGCGATTTTCCAACCGTCACATTCGAGCCGGGTCAGCGTATTTTCACCGCTGGCGATGCAGCGGACCATTTGTATTTTATTCAACAAGGCATTGTTCAATTGCTTGATGTGCAGGACAAGGCCTTTGCTCAAATCTCCAAAGGAGAATCCTTTGGCGAGCAAGCGTTCCTTAAAGGGGGTATTCGTGGCGCTTCTGCTCAAGCGCTGGATGTGGTGAGTTGCATGCAAATTTCAAGCGCAGATGCCAACCAACTATTGGCTGAAGCCTCGCCATTATTGGTGCCTGTGTTTGAAGCGCTGTTACTTCAGCAAAATATGCACAACACCTTGCGCTCTCCTAAGGTCTGACAGTGACAATGCCCCCTATCGATTCCATCCTGCGCAACGATGCCGAAGACACCCACTGGGCAGATGTCTATTTATCTACGCTCGATAATTTACGCAGTGTTTGGCCGCATGCTTGGCCTGGTCTGGTCGTTGTATTGACATCGTGTGTGCATCGACTGTGGCCTGAGCAAGCACCCTCGCCCAGCAGTACGGGCGGCCAAATGATTCAAGCCGCGCTGGCTATGGCTTTGCATATGGAAGACATTGCAGCACAGTCCATCTATGAACCGCAATACCACCATCGTTTGCACACTGCCGACGCGTTAACCGCTTCGTGCCTTTTGATTCAGGCGTTGCAAGCGCAAGGCATAGCTGTAGACGACGACTGGTCCGCCGCCTTGCTGTTGGCGGTCATCTCACACGATGTGCTGCACCCGGGCGGGGCGAATCGGTTTGCGCAGGAGTTTGAGCGGCGCTCCGCCAAGGAAATGCAAGGCATTGCCCAAGCTTTTCAAATAGATAAGACGTGGTTACAGCGAGTGAGTGAGTTGATTTTGCGCACCGACCCCACACTGGTGGCGGGCAACCATGACAAAGTTAAAAACACCTCTTTTGTGATGAACTTAGATTGGGCTTGTGTGCTGCTCAACGAGGCAGATATTTTGGCCAGTGCCACCTCGCGCTATGGCCCTGAGCTTGGCCAAAACTTGGCGCAAGAATGGGCTTTAAAAAATCACCCACTCCATAAGTTTGTGGGAACCGCTGAAGGGCGGCTTCAATTTTTGTCTGGCTTGCAGTTTTCAACGCCGGCCAGTGAGGCATTTCGCATGAAAGAAAGCGTGGCAAAACAATTGGCACTTCAAATATCGTCTCGCAGCGTATAGGGGAGTGCATGCAAGCCCAAGTTCGCACCCTGGGCTGTGCGCAAAGCGCCAGCTGTTTCTTCTAAAGCGCTGTTTTGCAAACACACCAATGCCCAGTGCCCGTGCACAGTGTGATGGCAAGTTTGGGCAATGATGCCCGAAGGTTGACTGGGGTCACTCGCGCTAAAAACCTCTTCACCCGCTTGCAATGCCGCAGTAGAGGAGGCTGGGTAAGCCCGACGCTTCAAGGTGCCGCGAAATTGGCTGCGAGCCACCACCTCTTGGCCTGGGTAGCAGCCCTTTTGGAAATTCACACCGCCCACTGATTCGTAGTTGAGCATTTGTGGCACAAAGGCTTCGAAGGTGGCGGCTTGCACATCGGCTACCCCACTTAACACCTCGCTCAGCATCCAATCTTGCAGCGGCAAAGCCGGCACCGACAGCGCTGTACCGACCGGCACGATCTGCAAAGCACGGCCATGTGTCTGCGCGGGGTAAAGCCGCACAGTCCAAGCGGTATCTTGCATATACAAATAACATGGGGCTGCGGCAAAAGAAGCAGGCACAGCAGAGCCCAACAGTCCCCGCACCTCGTACTTCTCGGATACATCATTTAAAACCACCTTTGCGCGCAACACAAACATGCGCAAGCGCTTCAATGTTTGCGCCAGCAGGTCTTGCCGCAACACCAACCAAACATCCTCAGGTGAAGTTTTGAAGCCGATGAAACTGGCTTGCATACGGCCCTTGGCATTGCAAAACGCCGCCAAGCGGGCTTGGTCGGGAGGCAGCAGCAAAAAATCATTGCTCAGTTGGTTATGCAAAAAATTGGCGGCGTCCACACCTTGGGCATGGATCACGCCTAAGTGGGGCAGGGCGCAAGCGCCTTGGGCGTTGGACATGAAGTCTGGAAGGTCAGCATATGCATTCATGCCTCTATTATCATGGCCGAATCTTTGAACTCCACAGGAGCAACAATGAAATGGTTTTGGCGTAGCTTCTGGCTGACATGGGGCATGTTTTTGGTCGTCACGGTCGCCGCCGCTTGGTGGGTTTTACGCCCCTTGCCCATGGCCACGCAGACAGTGGATTTGTCTGTTTCCTCAGGATCTACCCCGCGCACGGTGGCCAACCAAATTGCCGAGTCCGGCATCGATGTGTCGCCCATGCTGATGTACTACCTCTTCAGGTTCAGCGGGCAGTCCAAGCTGATTCGTGCCGGCAGCTATGAAATTGCCAACACCACCAACGCTTGGGACTTGCTGCAAAAACTGGTGCGTGGCGAAGAAAACCTCAAAGCCATCACCTTGGTGGAGGGCTGGAACCTGCGCCAATGGCGACAAGCCTTAGCTAAAGCGGAATTTTTAAAGCACGACACCCAAGGCGACACGGAAGAAGAACTGATGCGCCGATTGGGTCGCCCCGAGATGCCCGCTGAAGGACGCTTCTTTCCGGATACTTATATGGTTGGCAAAGGCAGCAGCGATGTGGCTGTGTTGCGCCGCGCACTGAATGCCATGGACAGTCAACTTGACAAAGCTTGGGCCCAGCGTGACATGGGCCTGCCTTTGCAAAACCCGCAAGAAGCTTTGGTGCTGGCCAGTATTGTGGAGAAAGAAACCGGCAAACCCTCGGACCGCGCCATGATCGCCAGCGTGTTTCACAACCGCTTGCGTATCAATATGCCATTGCAAACCGACCCCACCGTCATCTACGGCATCGGGGCTGACTTCGATGGCAATTTGCGCCGTGCTGATTTACAAACCGATCACCCGTGGAACACTTATGTTTACAAAGGCTTGCCGCCCACACCGATTGCCATGCCCGGCAAAGCCGCATTGATGGCTGCTTTGCAGCCCGCCACCAGCAAGGCGCTGTATTTTGTTGCGCGGGGAGACGGCAGCAGCGAGTTCAGCGAAAACTTGGACCAGCACAACAACGCAGTCAATCGTTACCAGCGCAACCCAGCCAAGGCACAATAGTCAGGATGAACCGCGGTATTTTCATCAGCTTTGAAGGCATAGACGGCGCTGGCAAATCCAGCCATGTACAAGCCGTGGCAGATGCTTTCACCCAAGCCCGTCGCCAAGTGGTGCTGACCCGTGAACCTGGCGGCACGCCTTTGGCAGAAAAATTGCGCGAGATGGTCTTGCACGACCACATGGATACCTTGAGCGAGGTGCTGTTGATGTTTGCGGCACGCCGTGACCATTTGCAGCAAGTCATAGAACCGGCTTTGGCGCGTGGC
>JABMMR010000007.1 GCA_013205525.1 Burkholderiales bacterium
ACTGTCCACTGCGCTCCAAATCAGCAGCCACGATTTGGGTGATCTTTTGGGGGGAATTGTCCTCGCCGCGAAAACCGGCAACAGCGATGGGAATTTGCGTGATGCCCACACCTGAAATTTCAACCCTGAATTGCGCCTGAACAGGAAAAGCCACTCCCAAGGCCAAGACTATTCCCGCAACAAAAGACATGAACGAAGTCATTTTTTTCCTTGGTTCAAACAATATAAGGTGAAGTATTTGCCGTAAGCCGCTTGCGCTTGCAAAATGCAAACAGCCAAACCCATTGCGCCATCGAGAAAGCCCAACCTGAACAAATAACTTTTCAGAAATGCAAAAAAACCCGAACTTATTGCGCGCGACATGCTGGTGGTCTGTCCTTGATCGAATTTTTGGTGTGCCCAAGCCTGACTGTAGGTTTGTAATTTACGCCAATAGTCTTGTGCAGTGGGGTAACTGTAATGCAACAAAGAGTTCTGCAATCTGCCTACAGACTGGGTATGCAAAGGGATGAGTTTTTCATGCACAACATCGTCACTAAAGCGTGCTTGATTTCTCTTGAAAAGTCTGGCCACTCTGTCGGGGCGCCATCCACAGTGGTGAATCCATTGACCACAAAAATTGGTGAGTCTGGGAATGTCGTAAACAGCGTGATGGGCATGCGTCAACACAGCTTGAATTTCTTTCGCCAATTGATCAGACACACGCTCATCTGCATCCAAAGACAATACCCAGTCATGACTGGCATGCGCGAGTGCTTTATTTTTTTGGTGCCCAAAACCATCCCATGTCTGAGAAAGAACCACCGTAGCACCGTGTTTTTGAGCCAAGCTGATGGTGTCATCTGTGCTTTGACCATCAAGGACAATCACTTCATCTGCAAAACTGACGCTCTGTAGACAGGCCACAATATTGGCGCTTTCATTACATGTAATGATGATGACACTCAAAGACATATACAGATTCTAACCAAGCGGTATGTCGGGTATCGTCATAATCCAAAAAAGTATCCTTTCCTCATATGACCTCTCAGCCTCGCATTCGGTATCGACTTCGCCGCGCTTTTTCGCATTTCACCCAACCGATCAGCGCTTGGGTTATTTCTTTATTGTGCATAGTGCTCGTGTCAGCCTCCGAACCATTGATTCCGGCCATGCTCAAACCTTTGCTCGACAAAGGTTTTGCACAAACAGATTTTCCCGTTTGGCAAGTACCTATCGCGTTGATTGGCTTATTTGGCCTCAGAGGCATAGGTGTTTTTCTCAGCCAAGTTGCCATGGCCAAGGCCACCAACCAAGGCTTGATGAAGCTGCGTTTGCAAATGTTTGCACGTTTGCAAAATGCAGATTTAGTTTTGTTCAAAAACCAATCGGCCAGCGCACTGGGCAATACATTGGTGTTTGAGGTGCAAAACGGCGCACTGCTGATGGTCAGTTCTGTCATGAGCTTGGTGCGCGACAGTTTGACCTTGCTCGCGTTGGTGGCCTACCTGCTGTATTTAAACTGGCAACTCAGTCTGATCGTGGCCCTGCTTTTCCCAGCAGTTGCATGGTTAATGAAGGTGATGAGTAAGCGTCTTTACCAAATCACGCGAGACACACAAACGGCAACAGATGAGCTGGCCTATGTGGTCGAAGAATCTGCGCTGGCCTTTCGCGAAATTCGGCTTCACCAAGCTCAGTCAATGCAAATGGGGCGTTTTCAAAAATTGGCTCAAAAACTTCAACGCTTAGCGATGAAAACATCCATTGCCAGCTCGGGTATCACGCCCATGACGCAGATTTTGTCAGCCATCGCTTTGTCTGGGGTGATTAGCGTGGCCTTGCTGCAAAGCCACCAAACAGGCATGACTGTGGGTGGTTTCGCCGCTTTTGTCACAGCCATGTTGATGCTGGTCGCACCCATCAAACACCTCTCGGAAATTACGGGGCCACTCACCCGTGGATTGGCGGCTCTCGAGCGAGGATTTGAATTGATAGAAAACACGCCCACAGAAACTGGCGGCAGCTACACCGCTGAAAAAGCACGTGGCCAAATTGTTTTTGAAGATCTTTGCGTGCGCTACCAAGATGACCTGCCTTGGGCTTTGCAACACATTAACTTGAAGATTGAGCCAGGCGAAACAGTTGCCTTGGTCGGCTCATCAGGCTCCGGCAAAACCACTTTAGCCAATGTGTTGATTCGCTTTGTTGAAGTCACGCAGGGAAAAGCATGCTTGGATGGGGTTGCTGTGCAAGATTGGGACTTGTTCTCTTTGCGTCAACAATTTGCACTGGTCAGTCAGAACGTGGTTGTACTCAACGACAGCTTGGCAGCCAATGTGGCCCTGGGACAAACACCTGATGAACAACGTGTCATTGCGTGTCTGAAGGCCGCGCATTTGAATGACTACCTGGCGACCCTGCCCCAGCATATTCATACGCTTGTGGGCCACAACGCGTCCACCATGTCGGGCGGTCAACGACAGCGACTGGCGATTGCACGGGCCTTGTACAAGGATGCGCCTGTGCTGATTTTGGATGAAGCCACCTCTGCTTTAGATAACGAGTCTGAACGACTGGTGCAAGACGCATTGCAAAGTCTGCAAAAAAACAGAACTACTTTAGTGATTGCCCACCGTTTAACCACCATAGAAAAAGCAGACCGCATCATTGTGATGGAGCATGGTCGCATTGTTGAGCAAGGCACCCACCATCAATTGCTGCAAGCTCATGGCGCTTATGCAGCGATGTTCAAGCTGAGCCAATCAACTAACGTCGCGCCCTGGTAATAAATACGCTACTTCGGATACAAACTCGTCTGCGCTTGGGTTGATCAAACGACGACACCAAGCCTCATTGTGAAAAGCTGCACCCTCTTTGTAATTGAATAAAACCAAAGTGGGTTTTCGCAAAGCCACAGCCATGTGGTAGGGGCCAGAGTCGGTTGAAATGAAAACATCGCAAGCATCAATCAAACCGCTTGAACTGCTCAAGCTGGTAAGGCCTGCTGCGTCCATGATGTGAACTGGCTGTTTGCTGACACTGTGTAAAAGCTTAATGAATTCTTGGTTTACCTCTTTTTCAAAGGGGGCACCACTCAACAGCAATTGCGCGGGATGTTTTAGTAGCAGTTGATGGAAACACTTTGCCAGATGAGATAGATTAGGCCTTCTATTAATGGCGTCTGGTGTGCCACAGCCTATGTTTAATCCAATGATCGGTAAATCTTTTTGAAAGTGATGACTGTATGTTGATTGCCATGCTTTGCCCTCCTCAGTCACCTGCATTTCTATGGGTGTCGTGCCGCGGTCCAAACCCAGCGCTTTAAGCACCACAAAATCTCGGTGGGTGTAGTCCATGGGCAACTCCATGCCATGACTTCGCGCATAGTCTTCAACGCTAGGCGATGAGTGCTGGTAAAACAATGAGCGCAAGGGAAACTGTGCAACGCCCCAAGTGGATACGCCCGAGGTTTGACCAGCCAACCAAGTTAACAGCGAAGTTTTGATGCCATGCGGTTCAAAATCAATCACCCGGTCAGCATCTACCTCTTTTAAAACCTTGCTAAACGATTTCCATATGTGCTTGAAAGGCACTTTTTGCCCTTGGGGATGCGAGGGGTCTTTGTCTCGCACCGTGATGAAGTGTGCGCTGCTCAATAAGGGGTGCTGCTGAATCAATCCTTCAGTCGGGTAGCCAGGGTGCTTGCTTAAAAACACCAAATGCAATTTGACATGCGGCCAGCGGTTTTTTAGAACCCGCCACGCAGCTGAACTTCTAAGCAAATCGCCCACGCCTAGGCTGTGCGACTTGATCATCAGAATCGATTGCGGATCAGTTGTCACGCTGAAAGAACCTGCTGGTAAAGAACTTCATACTGCGCGGCCACATGGGGCCAAAGGCAGTTGTTGGCAAAAGCAACTGAATTGGCTTGGTACTTGGCGAGAACTGGGGGCTGCGAAAGCTCAAGCACCGCAGATTTCAAAGCAATGGCATCCTTTGGGTCAACCAAAATAAAAGCATTCAAACCATGCTGAAGATCGGCTGCAATACCGCAGTGCTCTGATGAGCTAACCACCACCGGCAAGCCAAATGACATGGCTTCAAGCACCACCATGCCAAAAGTGTCTTCCAAGCTGGGATGCAGCAAAAGATCGACAGACGCGTAAATTTCGCTCATGACGCTGACCACGCCTAAAAATTTAACCCGGTCAGCAATACCTAAAGCCTCAAGTTGCTCTTGCCAGTGTGTCAAGGGTAAAGCTTTACCGACAACCAACAGTTTGTAAGACGAATCTAAAACAGACAAAGTATTTAAAACTGTCTGTAAATTTTTTTTCACCGCATCATTACCGACCCACAACAGTATTTTTGAGTTGGCTGTGGTGTCTGTAAAAAAATGCGGTTTTTGTGTCTTGCCACAGTCTTCGTTGGTGCGCGGGTAGATGCCAGGGGCAATGCTAAACAACTGACCAGCCGGCAAGGGCGGACGCATTTGTTGCAACTGCTGCAACAACGGACTGGATACCGCCACCCACAAACGCTTAGAGTTAACACGAAACCGAAAAAACTCTAAAGCCGCGTATGTCCATAAGCGAGGACTGGTTAAAAATTTCAGCTTGCGCCATAAACCATCTGCCGAGTTTTTGCATCGCATAGGAATCACATGAACCGTTTGAATATTCCCATGCCAAGTATTTTCATGCGAATGAACAATATCGAAACCTTCACGGGTTAACCACCAAGTGGCTGTGGCATACCAAAGTTGATTGAGCCAACGAGGTCTTTTAAAAAACAAGGCAACCGGATGAAATGTCACTGTTTGAAAAGAGGTGTCTATGGTTTGCGCAAACACATGAACCTCATGCCTTTGCGACAAATCCAATGCCACCGCCACCGCATAGGCTTCTGCGCCACCTGCACTGGCGCAAAACGTACGGTGCAACACAGCAATTTTCAGACGCTTGCGCAAGCTGTCCATGCTAGCTACTTTGCTCTCTTGCTGTCTTCATAGCTAGTCAACACTTTGAGCAAAAATTGCGCAGTGTGAGTTGAACGAACCACTGGCACACGGGGAAGTGCCGACAGCCTGTCTGAAGAATTGGCTCGACCTCTGTGGGTGGTGGTGGCTGCCACATAGCCCGCTTCAAAAACCAAGTCTTCATGCTCAGGTAAAAAATGCCCAAAGGGATAGCAAAATTGTGTCACCGGTTTTTGCAGTAAATTTTCCAGATCACTTTTGCTTTGAAGCAAATCTTGGCTAACTTGTGTGGCGGTCAACTGCGTCAAGTCTGCATGGCTGCAGGTGTGCGACCCGACCTCCATACCGCCATTCACCCATGCTTGAAGTTCTTGGGATGTCATGAGTGGGGCCTGAGCTATGCCTAAAGAACGGTCCCATTGGTTGGACTTACCCAGTAAACCACTCACCACATAACAGGTTGCGCTAAAACCATAGCGCTTCAAAATGGGCAGCGCATGATGCAAATTGCTTTGGTAGCCATCGTCCAATGTGATGCCCACGACTTTGCCGCTTTTTTTCCCCCGCACATAGGGCATCAACGCCGTCATGTCCAGCCCTTGATAACCCAGGCGATGCAGCCAGCGCATTTGCGATGCAAAGGAGGTTGGTGACACCCACAGGCTTCGCATAGGCGCGCCTTTGGGTGGCGGCTCTTGCGTATGGTGATAAGTCAAAATCGGAACAGAGGCAGGCAATGTCATAGCAACACAATGTTGTAGTCTTCTGGCCCCATACCCGTTTCAGCCATCAAAGAAATGGGTTTGCGAATAAAGTCACTCAAACCTGCCAAGTGGTGGTTTTCTTCTTCTTGTAAAAGTTCAATGACAGCCGGCGAAGCAAGTACACGAAATTCTTGGGGATTGAATTGTCTGGCTTCACGCAAAATTTCACGCAAGATATCGTAAGCCACGCTGCGTGAGGTGTTAACAATACCGCGCCCTTGACAACTCGCACAGGGTTGGCAAAGCAAATGCGCAAGCGACTCGCGGGTGCGCTTGCGGGTCATCTCGACCAGTCCTAAAGGTGAAAAACCACTGAAGGAAGTTTTCACTCGGTCTTTGGCAAGTTGCTTGGCAAACTCACCCAGGACAGCGGATTGATGGTCTGACCTTTGCATGTCGATAAAGTCGATGACCATCATGCCGCCTAAATTTCGCAAGCGCAATTGACGAGCAATAGCTCCAGCAGCTTCTAAATTGGTTTTAAAAATAGTTTCATCAAAACTTTTTACGCCCACAAAACCGCCGGTATTGACGTCCACCGTGGTCATCGCTTCGGTTTGGTCAATGATCAAATAGCCACCCGATTTGAGCTCAACCCTTCGACCCAATGCGGATTGAATATCTGCATCAATATTGAATAAATCAAAAATCGGGCGTTCACCTTTGTAGTGCACGAGCTTGCCGACAGAAGACGGCATGAACTCTTCGCCAAATGCCTTCAACATAGAAAACTGTTCGCCAGAGTCAATGCGAATGGTTTGAGTGCCTTCGGTCACAAAATCACGCAAGACCCGTTGCAGCAGATTCAAATCTTGGTGCAGCAGTGACTTGGCGGCTTGGTTGACAGATGCCAAACGAATACGCTCCCATGTTTTTCTTAAATAAGTAATATCTTCAATGAGCTCTGGATCCGTCGCCTCTTCACCATTGGTGCGCAAAATAAAACCGCCCTTGGCCTCGCCTTGATGCGCCAATTGCGAAAGCCTATCGCGCAAAAGATGTCGTTGCTCTACAGGAATTTTTTGAGACACGCCAATGTGATCATCTTGGGGCAAGAACACCAGCAACCGTCCTGCGATGCTGAGTTGAGCCGATAAACGTGCGCCTTTAGAACCCAATGGGTCTTTCATGACCTGAACCAGCATCGATTGGCCTTCGAACACCTGCTTTTCGATGGGCAGCACTATAGGCGGTGTCGCATCTGCTTCTGCGTGCTTAGCGCTGACACTGCTCATTAAATCTGCGACATGCAAAAAAGCCGAGCGCTCTAAACCAATGTCAATAAATGCTGACTGCATTCCGGGCAAAACACGAACGACTTTACCTAGGTAAATATTGCCCACCAAGCCACGCTCGAGTGAGCGCTCTATGTGCACTTCTTGCACAGCGCCGTTCTCAACCACCGCGACTCGACTCTCATGCGGTGCCCAATTGATGAGGATGTCTTGCTGCATTCAGGCTACCTCAATTGATTTGAGTAATTGGGTGGTTTCATACAAAGGCAGGCCCATGATGCCAGAGTAGCTGCCTGAAATTTTTTGGATAAACGCACCGGCGCGACCTTGAATGGCATAAGCGCCGGCTTTACCCATGGGTTCGTGGCTGTCCACATAAGCTTGTATATCAGCAGCAGTCATGGCTACAAATTTAACGCTAGAACGGCTTAAAGCCAAGTCAATGCGACGATGATGACCCACAGCCACAGCGGTCAACACTTGGTGGGTTTTGCCCGATAACTGAGTCAGCATGTCAATAGCCTGGGTGGCATTCGCGGGTTTACCCAAAATACGCTGATCAATCACGACGGTGGTGTCGGCACACAAAACAGGCCCTTCAGGCAATGACTGTTGGTGCATCTGCTGCATGGCCACTTTCAATTTCAAACGGGTGACCCGCTTAACGTACTTCAGCGCAGACTCGTGGGGCAACACTTCTTCAAGGGCTTCAGCGGCGGCTAAATCGGGGGGCAACAACAACTTAAAGGTTACCCCAATTTGCTCGAGCAAAGCCTGCCGTCTCGGGCTTTGCGACGCTAAATAAATGAATGGGTAAGAACTCATTCGCGATGGTAAGGGTGATTCGTCATGAGAGACCAACAACGGTAGAGCTGCTCAATCAGTACAACTCGGACCATGGCATGGGGCAAGGTCATGTCAGACAAACGCATCAGTGTGTTGCCATCCTGACGAATCGCTGGGTTAAACCCATCTGCGCCGCCAATAATCATCGCCACATCTTGTCCTTGGGCTTGCCAATCGGTCCAGCGAAGCGCTAGCGCTTTGGTGGTGGTGTGTTGACCCTGTTCATCAAGCCAAATTTTGTGGCACTCACGCGGCAAAACCTCATGGATCCGTTTAGCCTCCGCCGCCCAAATTTGCTCCTTGGTGCGCGAACCGCGAGGTTCAGCTTTGACGGTTTTGAGGCTGACGCCAGCCTCGGCGGGAAATCGCTTGTGGTAATCGTCCCAGGCCATTTGTGCCCAGTCAGGAATTCGCATACCCACAGCAACCACCCATAACTTCATGGTTTACGCGATTGACGGGGGCTGGTTTTCTTGGCGGGGGTCTTGCGCACCGGGGCTTTGGTCGCAGAGGCTTTTTTGGCAGCTGCTTTTTTTGCGGGTGCTTTCTTGGCTACAGGCGGGGGAGCTTCAACTGGCTTGGGCGCAGCGGGTTTGGGCGCACCGAGTTTGATACGAACAGGTTTTTCACCCCAAATTTCTTCTAAATGGTAGTAGGTGCGAATGGCCGGTTGCATGATGTGGACCACCACAGAGCCGCAGTCCACAATAATCCATTCGCCATTGTCTTCGCCTTCCATGCGCGGCTTGCCAAAGCCCGACTCCTTCACACCATCGCGCACACTCGCGGCCAAAGCTTTGGTTTGACGATTGGATGTGCCACTGGCAATCACCACCCGCTCAAACAGTGAAGACAAATGTTCTGTGTTGAAGACCACAATCTCTTGTGCTTTGACATCTTCCAGACTGTCGACAATGCTTCGTTGCAGTTTTTGAACATCTTTTTTTTCAGCGGCTTCTGTCATGGGGTTCCAAATAGAGTTGGTTTTGTTGGATGTAATCGGCAACGAGGGGGCTCACAAGATCGGAGTCAGGGTGGCCACACGCATAACTGGCTCGCAGCTCTGAGGAACTGATACCCATCAAAGGCATATGCATTTGAATCACCCGTTCGGAGAGTAGATTGTGCCACTCGTGAGCAGCGGCGGTTTCAGAAGACATCATGGGGCGCGCAGCCACCACGAGTTGAGCGATTTGCAAAATACGCTGCCATTCATGCCATTGGCTAAAGCTGGCAGCCTGATCCTGTCCCACCAAAAGATAAAAAACCGCATCAGGATGACGCGCCTGCAACTCAGACAGGGTTTGCAGGGTGAAGCTGGGACCCGCACGCAATATTTCCATCTCATCTACAACAGTCTGCGGGCAGGATTCGAAAGCCAATCGTGCCATTGCCAAGCGATGTACTGCATTTGATAAGGCACGCGATTTATGCCAAGCCTGACCGGTGGGGACAATATAAAGGCGATCGAGTTTAAGTTGCTCGACAGCCTCTCGTGCCAAGATTTCGTGCGCGCGGTGCGGTGGATCGAAAGAGCCACCCAGCAGTCCAATGCGGTGAAGCAAACTCAAGTGGCCTTTGCCCAATCTTGCGGCACGAGAAAGTGGGTGTAGAGCTTTTCTTCAGCCGAACCCGGTTCGGGCGTTTGCTGATAAGACCAACTCACCAAGGGCGGTAAAGACATCAAAATAGATTCTGTTCGTCCACCCGACTGAAGACCAAAATGTGTGCCGCGGTCCCACACCAAATTGAACTCTACATAGCGGCCTCTTCGGTACAGTTGGTGGTTTCTCTCGCGTTCACCATACGGCGTATTCATGCGTTTTTCCACAATCGGCAAATAAGCGCGGTTGAAAGCGTCGCCAACACTTTGCATCATGGCAAAGCTTTTCTCAAACCCCAGTTCTGCAAAGTCATCGAAAAATATACCGCCCACGCCGCGCGGTTCATTGCGGTGCTTCAAAAAGAAATACTCATCGCACCATTGTTTAAATCGGGGATAGTAAGTGGCATCAAAACCATCTAAAGGTTTTTTACATTGGGTATGAAAGTGACTGGCATCCTCATCAAATCCGTAGTACGGCGTCAAATCCATGCCGCCACCAAACCAGGCCACTGCCTCGCCCGATTCAGGCTGAGCCAGCAAGGCCCGCACATTCAGGTGCACGGTGGGAACATAGGGGTTGCGGGGATGAAAAACCAAAGACACGCCCATGGCTTCAAACGATGAACCCGTCAGTTCGGGGCGATGCTGAGTTGCAGACGGTGGAAGTTTGGGCCCGCACACATGAGAAAAACCGCAGCCGGCTCGCTCGAACACACGGCCGTTTTCAAGAATTTGTGTGATTCCGTTTCCTTGCAGTATCTCGCCAGCAGGTTTTTCCCATTCATCAACAAGGAAGGCATTGCCGTCAATGGCCGATATGGCCGAGGTGATGCTTTCTTGCAAGCCGAGTAAATAGGCTCTGACGGGGGCAAAAGAGGGTTTCATATTCAATCCGGCCTGAAGTTGAAGACGGGGGCTTTAGCGTCGAATAGCACGGTAGCCGATATCTCGGCGCATCTGCATGCCTTGAAAATGTACTTTATCGGCCAGCTCGTAAGCCCGGGTTTGCGCTTGTTTGACTGTGTCGCCCAATGCCGTGACACACAAGACCCGTCCGCCGCTGGTGATCAGTTTGCCGTCCTTTTGTACAGTGCCAGCATGAAACACCATGGCTTCTTCGCTGTCCGGCCCCAGTCCACGTATCTCTTGCCCTAACTCTGGTGCATATGGGTAGTTGGCAGCGGCCAATACAACGCCTAATGCACAACGCCTGTCCCATTGCAGTTCGGTATTTGCCAACAAATGGGTGTCCGGATCGGTGGCTGTCCAAAGCAATTGCAGTAAATCGCTCTTGAGACGCATCATGATGGGCTGAGTTTCTGGGTCACCCATTCGACAATTAAATTCAAGCACCACAACTCTGCCAGCCCGGTCAATCATGAGTCCTGCGTAAAGAAAGCCGGTGTAAGGAATACCGTCTTGATGCATGCCTTTGAGGGTGGGGAAAATCACTTCACGCATGACTTTGGCGTGAATTTCTGGCGTCACAACAGGCGCAGGGGAATAGGCACCCATTCCGCCCGTGTTGGGGCCTTGATCGGCATCGAGCAAGCGTTTGTGGTCCTGCGATGTCGCCAGCGAAACGGCAGCCAAACCGTTGGCGACCACCATGAAACTGGCCTCTTCACCGTCTAAAAATTCCTCTATCACCACGCGCGCAACACCTTGCTTGTGTTGGACAGCGCCGTCATTGGCAAGCATGTGGTCAATGGCTGCATGGGCTTGCTGCACATCTAAGGCAACCACCACCCCTTTACCGGCAGCCAAGCCATCAGCTTTGACCACAATGGGCGCGCCTTTGGCATCGACATAAGCATGGGCTTGAGCGGCATCCTCAAAGACTTGGTAATCCGCTGTGGGGATGCCGTGTTTACGCATGAAGGCTTTGGAAAAAACCTTGGAGCTTTCAAGCTGTGCGGCGGCCTGCGTGGGCCCAAAGATGCGCAAGCCATGTTGACGAAATTCATCCACGATGCCTGCGGCCAAAGGCGCTTCGGGGCCCACCACAGTCAGGTCAATGGCATTGGCTAAGGCCCATTCCCGCAATGCCACTTTATCGGTGAGCGACAAGTTATGGAGATCTTTGTTGGTGGCGGTTCCACCATTACCGGGTGCCACATAAATGCGCTGGACTAGCGTGGACTGATTAAGTTTCCATGCCAAGGCATGTTCTCGACCGCCGCCGCCAACCATGAGTATTTTCATAGCGCGGCGTTATGAAAAACCTCTTGAACATCGTCAAGTTCTTCAAGAGCATCAATGATTTTTTGCATTTTCAATCTGTCATCGTCATTCAATTCGATGCTGACTTCGCTTCGAAAAGTGACTTCAGCCATACCCGCTTGCAAACCTGCAGCATCGAGAGCCGCTTTGACTGCCTCAAAGGCTGTTGTCGGGGTTAAGACTTCAACGGCGCCATCTTCATCGATCAATACATCGTCAGCGCCCGCTTCTAAGGCAGTCTCCATGACGGCATCTTCGGATGTGCCGGGTGCGAAGATCAGTTGGCCACAGTGTTTAAACTGAAAAGCAACCGATCCCTCGGTGCCTAGGTTGCCCCCATGTTTGTTCAAGGCATGGCGCACCTCGGCAACGGTGCGCACCTTGTTGTCGGTCATGGTGTCAACCATCAGTGCGACGCCGCCCACACCATAAGCTTCATAGCGTATTTCTTCATAGTTCACGCCTTCCAAATTGCCCGTGGCTTTGTCAATATTTCGCTTGACGGTGTCTGCTGGCAAATTGACGGCTTTGGCCTTTTCAATCGCCAATCGCAAGCGCGGATTGGCGCTTAAATCTGCACCACCCGTGCGCGCGGCCACCATGATTTCACGAATGACGCGGGTCCAAACTTTGCCACGTTTTTCATCTTGACGGCCCTTGCGGTGCTGTATGTTGGCCCATTTGCTATGTCCCGCCACCGCTTAGCCTGCCTCAGCTTCTTCGGGCTCTGCGGGCTCTGACTTAGATGATCTGGATTCTTTTTTGGGCAAAGGTTGAATGTCTAGCAAGACCTCATCTTTGTCATCGATATCCACCGTCAATCGACCGCCTTCTGTTAAACGACCAAACAACAATTCATCGGCCAAAGCGCGGCGAATCATGTCTTGTATGAGTCTTTGCATGGGGCGAGCGCCCATCAACGGATCGAAACCTTTTTTGGCCAAAAACTTGCGCAACACGTCGGTGAATGTGACATCGACTTTTTTCTCGGCTAACTGGGTTTCCAGTTGCAGCAAGAATTTATCGACCACACGAATGATGACCACTTCGTCCAAGGCTTTGAAGCTGACGGTGGCATCCAAGCGGTTACGGAATTCAGGGGTAAACAAACGTTTGATATCGGCCAACTCGTCACCCGCTTCACGCGCATTGGTAAAGCCTATGGTCGACTTGTTCATGGTCTCGGCACCCGCATTGGTCGTCATGATGATGATGACGTTGCGGAAATCAGCCTTGCGCCCGTTGTTGTCGGTCAAGGTGCCGTGGTCCATGACCTGAAGCAGCACATTGTAAATATCGGGATGGGCTTTTTCAATCTCATCGAGCAGCAACACGGAATGCGGTTTTTTGGTGACCGCTTCTGTGAGCAATCCGCCTTGATCGAAACCCACATAGCCGGGAGGCGCACCAATGAGTCGGCTCACAGCGTGTCGCTCCATGTACTCAGACATATCAAAGCGAATCAACTCGATACCCAAGATGTAAGCAAGTTGCTTGGCCGCTTCGGTCTTGCCTACACCGGTCGGGCCACTGAACAAAAAGGAACCAATCGGCTTGTCGGCTTTGCCCAAGCCAGAGCGAGCCATTTTGACCGCAGAGGCCAAAACCTCAAGCGCTTTGTCTTGACCAAAGACAACGCTTTTGAGGTCACGCTCTAGAGTTTGCAATTTTCCGCGGTCATCGTTGGAAACGCTGGCTGGCGGAATGCGCGCAATTTTCGCGACGATATCTTCAATCTCTGTTTTGCTGATGGTCTTTTTGCGCTTGGACACCGGCAAGATGCGCTGTGCAGCACCAGCTTCATCGATCACGTCGATGGCTTTGTCTGGCAGGTGGCGGTCGTTGATGTACTTCGCGCTTAACTCTGCTGCAGCTTGTAGCGCCGCTAATGCATATTTCACACTGTGGTGTTCTTCAAAACGAGACTTCAAGCCCTTGAGAATATCAACGGTTTGCTCGACAGTAGGTTCGAGCACATCGATCTTTTGGAAGCGGCGAGAAAGTGCCGCGTCTTTTTCAAAAATACCTCGGTATTCAGTAAAAGTAGTCGCACCAATGCACTTCAATTGACCCGAACTCAAAGCGGGTTTGAGCAAATTAGAAGCGTCCAAGGTGCCGCCAGAAGCGGCGCCTGCGCCAATCAAGGTGTGAATTTCATCAATGAACAAAACCGCATTCGGTTTGTCTTTCAAAGACTTTAAAACGCCTTTAAGACGCTGCTCGAAGTCCCCGCGGTACTTGGTGCCGGCCAGCAATGCGCCCATGTCCAAAGAATAGACTTGAGAATCAGCCAAAATTTCTGGCACTTCTTTCTGGGTGATGCGCCAAGCCAAGCCCTCGGCAATAGCGGTTTTGCCCACACCCGCCTCTCCGACCAGCAAAGGATTGTTTTTGCGGCGACGGCAGAGAATTTGAATCACACGCTCAACTTCGTATTCGCGCCCAATCAGCGGATCAATCTTGCCTTCTTTAGCAAGCTGATTCAAGTTTTGGGTGAATTGCTCCAAAGGTGATGCTTTGTCAGACTTATCGTTGGATTCTTCGTTTTCTGAGGGAGACGCATCTGCGCTTTTGGTCGGCTCTTGCGGGTCATTTTTCTTGATGCCGTGGGCAATGAAATTAACCACGTCTAAACGGGTCACACCTTGCTGGTGCAAGTAGTAAACCGCATGGGAGTCTTTCTCGCCAAATATCGCTACCAATACATTGGCACCGGTGACTTCTTTCTTGCCATTGCCCGTCGACTGCACATGCATGATGGCGCGTTGAATCACACGCTGAAAGCCAAGCGTTGGCTGGGTATCGACTTCGTCCGAACCGGCGACTTGCGGCGTGTTGTCTTTGATGAAGTTGGACAGAGATTTACGCAAGTCGTCAATATTGGCAGAACAAGCGCGAAGAACTTCTGCGGCGCTGGGGTTATCCAGCAAGGCCAACAGCAAATGCTCAACGGTGATGAATTCATGCCTCTGTTGCCTGGCCTCTACAAAGGCCATGTGTAAGCTGACTTCAAGTTCTTGGGCAATCATGGGAATTTCCTTCTGGCGGTCTTTGTAGGTTTAACTGTATATGGAAACGATATTCGATTATTCAATGGGTTCAACCAGGGCTTGCAGAGGGTGTCCGGCTTGATGGGCGGCGTCTTGCACCTGATCAACTTTGCTGGTAGCAACATCTCGTGTGTAAACCCCACAAACCCCTTTGCCGTCCAAATGGATTTTCAGCATGATTTGGGTAGCAGCTTCGCGGTCTTTACTAAAAAATTCTTGCAACACCATGACCACAAACTCCATGGGAGTGAAATCATCGTTGAGCATAACCACTTGGTACATCTGGGGGGGTTGGGTTTTTTGGGTGCGCCGCTCAAGCACCACTGAGTCGGAATCCCCAGTTCTGGCCGGGGAAATGTCAGGTTTTGAAGGATTAGTTGCCATGCACCCATTCTATCGGTGCCCTTTAAGAGCCAAAATATTTTGAAAAAATGTCCGAGAAAATATGGAAATTATAAAAAATTACTTTACAAAAAAAGTAAACTATATTCTAATATTTTAGTATTCATTTATTTTTTAAAATAGATAATTTACAAATATAAAAAAAGGAGAGTTTCATGGCTTTTGGCATTGTGAAATGGTTTAACAACCACAAGGGTTTTGGCTTTATCGAGTCCTCTGAAATAGATCAGGACGTATTTGCTCATTTCAGCCAAGTCAATATGACGGGCTTTAAAACATTGCAACAAGGCGCCAGCGTCATGTACGAACTCATTGAAGGCCCTAGGGGATGGATGGCTCAAAATATCAAAGTCATTGCCGCACCGGCCAGTCCCGACGAAGCAGATGTCCCAAGTGTAAGCACCAGAAACTCAAGATCGAGAACCCCTCAATTCGGAGCAAATTTGAGCGCTCAACGCCTTTAAAAAACTTTGGAAAACCCAATGAGCCCATCACATGTGGTCGATCATTACCTTACCAAAACCTGAGCAACTGACTTGGGTAGCGCCCTCCATCAAGCGCGCAAAGTCATAAGTCACCTTCTTGCTATGAATAGATTTCTCCATCGAAGCAATAATCAAATCAGCGGCCTCGGTCCATCCCATGTGACGCAGCATCATTTCTGCTGACAAAATGAGGGAGCCTGGGTTCACATAGTCCTTGCCTGCATACTTAGGCGCAGTTCCGTGTGTGGCTTCAAAGCAAGCCACCGAATCAGACAAATTGGCACCTGGGGCTATGCCAATGCCACCCACTTGAGCCGCCAAGGCGTCTGAAATGTAGTCGCCATTGAGGTTCAAGGTGGCAATCACGCTGTACTCCGCAGGACGCAGCAAAATTTGCTGCAAAAAAGCGTCAGCAATGCTGTCTTTGATAATGATTTCTTTGCCGGTTTTAGGGTTTTTAAATTTGCACCAAGGGCCGCCGTCAATCAACTCTGCGCCAAACTCTTTTTGCGCCAAAGCGTAAGACCAGTCACGGAAACCACCCTCGGTGTATTTCATGATGTTGCCTTTGTGAACGATGGTCACATTGGGCTTATCGTTGTCGATGGCGTACTGAATGGCTTTTCGAACCAAGCGCTCGGTTCCTTCGCGTGAAACAGGTTTGATACCAATGCCCGAGGTGTTGGGAAAGCGGATTTTGGTGACACCCATTTCGTCGATCAAGAACTTGATGAGTTTTTTGGCTTTGTCGCTCTCGGCCTCGTATTCGATGCCAGCGTAAATGTCTTCGGAGTTCTCGCGGAAGATCACCATGTGGGTCTTCTCGGGCTCTTTCAAAGGGGAAGGCACGCCTTTAAAATATTGAACGGGGCGCAAGCAAACGTAAAGGTCGAGTTCTTGGCGCAAAGCCACATTCAAAGAGCGAATGCCGCCGCCCACAGGTGTAGTTAAAGGGCCCTTGATGGACACCACATACTCTTTCAACACGGCCAAAGTTTCTTCTGGCAACCACACATCAGGACCATAAATTTGGGTAGATTTTTCACCTGCGTAGACTTCCATCCAATGGATTTGTCGCTTGCCGCCATAGGCTTTGGCAACCGCTGCATCAACCACTTTGAGCATGACCGGTGTGATATCAAAACCCGTACCGTCTCCTTCAATAAAAGGGATGATGGGTTGCAAAGGGACAGTCAAAGACATATCCTTATTGACAACGATTTTTTCGCCCTTGACGGGCAGCTTAATATGCTGATACAAAACAATCTCCAGACAGTGGACAACTTCAAATCATTCTAACCATGCAGACTATGAACCAACTGACGCTTGACCGATTGACTTGTCTAAGGGGCTTCTTCGTCGTATCCCTGTTGGCCTTGTTGATGACTGCAGTGGCGACGCCAGCAAAAGCGCAAGAACCGCAAACCAACTTGCAGCGCACAGCGATTCAAGCAGGATTGTTTCAAATAGATGCGCAAATTGCCAACACCCCTCAGCAAAGGCAGATCGGCCTGATGTTTCGCAAAGACATGCCCACACATGAAGGGATGCTGTTTATTTTTGATCAGCCGCAAAAACAATGTTTCTGGATGAAAAACACCCTGCTGCCGCTGACCGCCGCTTTTGTAGACGACGACGGAGGAATCGTGAATTTGGTAGATATGCAACCTCAATCCACCGATTCGCATTGCTCAGAAAAACCCGTGCGCTACGTACTTGAGATGAACCAAGGCTGGTTTGCCAAGAAAAAAATAGGCAAAGGCTACAAACTCAAATCACAGATTTTTTCAGCTAAGTGACGCCATCACTGCTCATGGCTGCGGGTCGCTAACACCTGCATCTCTGCTGAGCCGTCTGCGAGGCGCGCCTGAATTTTCTCACCCAGTTGCATTTCTTCCACCGAGGCTATGGCTTGTCCTTGCGAATTTTCTAGCCATGCATAACCTCTTTGCAAAACCAAGGCGGGATCTAAAGAACGCAGCAGCAAGGCCGCACGCGACAAGCGAAGATCGTGCGCCTTAGGCGTATCTTGAGCAGCACGCTGCAGTCTCAGCCCTGCAGGTTGAAGCGCCATGGCTTGGCGACTCAAAATTTGCTGCGACGCTCTGGCCAGTCGAGAAGAGTACATCGACACGCTGTGCTGCTGTTTATTGGCCCATGTGGACGGGCGGGCCAACACAGCTTGCAATCGGTCTAAGCGCTGCTCTCGCCCATCCATATCTTGTGCCAGTTGGCTAGACAAAAGGGATTGGGTGGCTTGCAAATCCAGCCATAAAGTCTCACGCGAAACAGCGCACAGTTCAGCGGCCGCTGTCGGAGTGGGGGCACGCAAATCGGCACAAAAATCGGCAATCGTGAAGTCGGTTTCGTGACCTACGCCTGAAATCAAGGGGATGGCGCTGTTGACAATGGCATAGGCCAGTTGCTCGTCATTGAAAGCCCATAAGTCTTCTAAAGACCCCCCACCTCTGACCAACAAAATCACTTCTATTTCAGGCCTGTTTGATAA
>JABMMR010000093.1 GCA_013205525.1 Burkholderiales bacterium
CGCAAATCCTGCACCGCCTGGGCTATGTTCGCAAGGGCCACCTGGTAGCAGTGACCCGCGACGATTTGGTGGGCCAGTACATCGGCCACACCGCGCCCAAAACCAAAGAAGTGCTGAAGAAAGCCATGGGTGGTGTGCTGTTCATTGACGAGGCCTACTATTTGTACCGCCCCGAAAACGAGCGCGACTACGGGCAGGAGGCCATCGAAATACTGCTGCAAGTGATGGAAAACCAGCGCGATGACTTGGTGGTGATTCTGGCGGGCTACAAAGACCGGATGGATACCTTCTTCGAATCCAACCCCGGCATGAGCTCCCGCGTCGCACACCACCTCGACTTCCCCGACTATTCGGTTGACGAGTTGCTGCAGATCTCGCAAAAAATGCTGACCCAGCAGAACTATGTGTTTGCGCCGGATGCCGACGCGGTGTTCCAGCAGTACCTGAGCTTACGGGTGCAGCAGCCCCACTTTGCCAATGCCCGCAGCGTGCGCAATGCATTGGACCGGGCACGCCTGCGCCAGGCCAGCCGGCTGTTTGCCGACCGCGACCGGCAACTCAGCGCTGATGATTTACGCACCCTGACGGCGTCCGACTTCGCCGCCAGTCGGGTCTTTCAGCAAGCGGAAGTCCGCCGGGATGAATAAACATGTTGAAAGTGATCTGATGCTTAAAGCGCTGATATTTGATGTGGACGGCACCTTGGCCGACACCGAAAGCGCACACTTGGCAGCCTTTAACCACGCCTTCACAGAGCAAGGCCTAGACTGGCATTGGGACGAGGCCCTGTACACCCAGCTGTTGGAGATTTCCGGTGGCAAAGAGCGCATGCTGCACTATTGGAAGCATGTGCATCCCGAGGTGAAAGATATCGATGGGTCGGGTTTGAAAGACACCATAGAACACTTGCATGCATTGAAAACCGCAGCTTATGAAGCGACAGTGCAAGGGGGTGCGGTGAAGTTGCGCCCAGGCGTACTCGACATCGTTCGCAGCGCGCACAAGCAGGGCCTGCGCTTGGCGATTGCCACCACCACCTCGCCAGTCAACATCTCGGTGCTGTTGCGCAACGCCATTGGCCCAGATTGGAAAGACTTCTTTATCGTCATCGAAGACGCGTCTACCGCCCCCAAGAAAAAACCCCATCCCCAGGTGTATGCGCAAACCTTGGCGCGACTGGGCTTAGCTGCGGACAATTGTTTGGCCATTGAAGACTCATCCAATGGTTTGCGTGCGGCAGTGGCGGCGGGACTGAAAACCATCATCACCCAAAACCGTTTCACGGCACACCATGATTTTTCGGGTGCATTACAAGTGTTACCCGACCTCGGCGGCGTCAGTGTGGAACAACTTCACATGTGGCATCAAAAATAAAAATCTAGGATACCCCATGCCCTTACGCCAACGCACCACGCTTACCCAATATCTGATTGAAGAGCGTCGCCGTTTTCCGGACTCCAAAGGCGAATTCAATGCCTTGATTTTGGATGTGGCCTTGGCGTGCAAAGCCATCGCTCGCGCGGTGGCCATGGGAGAGTTGGGCGGCTTGTACGGCGACCATGACGCTCAAGCCGGTGGCGCCATCAATGTGCAAGGCGAAACCCAGAAAAAACTCGATGTGCTGAGTAATGAACTGTTTATCCGCGTGAACGAATGGTCGGGTCATTTGGCTGGCATGGCCTCCGAGGAAATGACCGACCCCTACCAAATACCCAGCAAATACCCGCGTGGCAAATACCTGCTGGTGTTCGACCCACTTGACGGCTCCTCCAACATCGACGTCAATGTGTCTGTGGGCAGTATTTTTTCTATATTGCGCGCACCCCAAGACGCCATCGACAGCGGTCGCGACTTGGTGGAAGCCGATTTTTTGCAAGCTGGTGCCACCCAGATGGCCGCGGGCTATGCCTTGTACGGCCCTACCACCATGCTGGTGTTGACCGTGGGCAATGGGGTATCCGCTTTCACCCTAGAGCCCAACCTGGGTGAGTTCATGTTGACCCACCCTAACTTGCAAGTGCCCGCCGACACACAAGAATTCGCCATCAACGCCTCCAACAGCCGTTTCTGGGAGCCGCCCATCAAGCGCTATGTAGACGAATGTTTGGCGGGCAAGTCGGGCGAGCGCGGCAAAGACTTCAATATGCGCTGGATCGCCTCCATGGTGGCTGAGGCGCACCGCATCCTGATGCGCGGCGGTGTCTTCATGTACCCCCGCGACAGCAAAGACCCCAGTAAGCCTGGGCGTTTGCGTTTGCTCTACGAAGCCAACCCCATCGGCATGATCATGGAGCAAGCCGGAGGGCGCGCCAGCACCGGGCGCGAACCTATGCTGAGCGTCAAACCCACTGGCTTGCACCAGCGCATAGGTTTGGTGTTTGGTTCGAAAAATGAGGTTGAGCGAATTGAGCGCTACCACAGCGAACCTGCTACTCGCGAGATCGATAACCCCTTGTTTGCAGAACGCAGCTTGTTTCGGGCTTAAGCCCTTGCACAACTTCTGAGCGAAAGAAAAAAATGTCTGTCAAACATCCCATCATTGCCATCACCGGTTCATCGGGCGCCGGCACCACCTCGGTGACGCGCACGTTCGAGAATATTTTTCGCCGTGAAAGCGTGAAAGCCGCCGTGATTGAGGGCGACAGTTTTCACCGTTACGACCGCTTAGAAATGCGCAAAAAAGCCGCTGAAGCTGAAAAGCTAGGTGACAAAAACTTCAGCCATTTCGGCCCCAGCACCAATTTATTTGCCGAAATCGAAGCCCTCTTTAGCAGTTATGCACTCACCGGTACGGGCAAGCAGCGTAAATATTTGCACGACCATGAAGAAGCCGCGCCCTACCAACAAGAGCCTGGCACCTTCACCCCTTGGGAAGATGTGCCCAGCAACACCGATTTGTTGTTTTACGAGGGTCTGCATGGCGCGGTGGTCACGCCCGAGGTGAATATTGCCCAACATCCCGACTTGCTGATTGGCGTGGTGCCGGTCATCAACTTGGAGTGGATACAAAAACTCTGGCGCGACAAGTCCAAGCGTGGTTACTCCACCGAGGCGGTCACCGACACGATTTTGCGCCGCATGCCCGACTATGTGAACTACATCTGCCCGCAATTCGCCCACACCCATGTGAATTTTCAACGCGTGCCTTGCGTGGACACGTCCAACCCCTTCATTGCTCGCGAAATTCCAGCGCCCGATGAGAGCTTTGTGGTTATCCGTTTTGCCAACCCCAAGGGCATCGATTTCCAGTATTTGCTCAACATGATCAACGACTCTTTCATGTCCCGCGCCAACACGGTGGTGGTGCCTGGCGGCAAGATGGAACTCGCCATGCAACTCATCTTCACGCCCTTTGTGTGGCGCATGATCGAGCGCAAGAAAAAGGCCTGAAAGGGCCCCTTATTTTTTAACTGGAGAATTTCATGGCCCTCGTATCCCTGCGCCAAGTGTTGGACCATGCTGCCGAGCATGGCTATGGCATCCCCGCTTTCAACGTCAACAACCTCGAGCAAGTCCAAGCCATCATGGAAGCCGCGCAAGAGACCAACAGCCCGGTGATCTTGCAAGCATCTGCAGGTGCGCGCAAATACGCCGGCGAAGCCTATTTGCGCCATTTGGTGTTGGCCGCTATTGAAACCCATCCGGATATTCCGGTGGTGATGCACCAAGACCACGGCGTCTCGCCAGCGGTATGCCAGCAATCTATTCGCTCTGGTTTTTCCAGCGTGATGATGGACGGCTCGCTGATGCAAGACGGCAAAACACCTGCTTCCTACGACTACAACGTCGATGTGACCCGCCGCGTGTGCGAAATGGCGCATTCCGTGGGCGTGTCTGTCGAAGGCGAGTTGGGTTGCTTGGGCTCGCTTGAAACCGGCGAGGCCGGTGAAGAAGACGGCATTGGTGCGGTGGGCAAACTCACCCACGACATGCTGCTCACCGACCCGGTGCAAGCCAAAGACTTTGTCGAACGTACCGGTGTCGACGCTTTGGCGATTGCCATTGGCACCAGCCACGGCGCTTACAAATTCACCCGCAAACCCACGGGCGATATTTTGGCCATGGACCAAATCGTGGCAATTCACCAATCAATTCCCAACACCCATTTGGTCATGCACGGCTCCTCCAGCGTGCCCCAAGAATGGTTGGAAATCATTCGTGAGTTTGGTGGCGACATCAAAGAAACCTATGGCGTGCCAGTGGAAGAAATCCTTCGAGGCATCCGTTCAGGTGTGCG
>JABMMR010000094.1 GCA_013205525.1 Burkholderiales bacterium
AGCAATTGATTGCTTGCCCCTCAGTCACCCCCGATGACGCAGGTTGCTTGGGCGTTTTGGGCGATCGACTCAAAGCATTCCAATTTGAAACCGAGCATTTGAATTTTGGACCCGCCGATTTTCTTGTGAGCAATATGTGGTCTGTCAAGCGCAGTCGCGCGCTCAACGCGCCTACCTTGGTGTTTGCAGGCCACACCGATGTGGTTCCCACCGGCCCTCTTGACCAATGGACCACCCCACCCTTTACGCCTAGCTACCGCGACGGAAAATTGTTTGGACGCGGTGCCAGTGACATGAAAACTTCTTTGGCAGCCATGCTGGTGGCCACAGAAGAATTTTTGCGCCATGAAGAAAATCCACATTTCTCGATTGCGTTTTTGCTCACCAGCGATGAAGAAGGCCCCTCTGTTGATGGCACCGCCAAAGTGCTTGAGTTGCTCAAGTCGCGCGGCGAAAAACTCGATTGGTGTATCGTGGGTGAACCTACTGCCGTGCACACCATCGGCGACATGGTGAAAAATGGTCGTCGCGGCACCTTGAGCGGCAAACTCACCGTCAAGGGTGTGCAAGGCCATATTGCTTATCCTCAACTGGCCAGCAACCCCATACATTTGTTTGCGCCTGCTTTGGCAGAGCTAAGCAACATCACATGGGATGCAGGTAATGAATTTTTTCAACCCACCAGCTGGCAGGTCAGCAACATCCATGCGGGCACGGGTGCCAACAATGTCATACCCGGTCAGGTGGTGGTGGATTTCAATTTTCGCTTCAGCACCGAGTCAACCGCCGAGCAGTTAAAGCAGCGCTTAGAGGCTGTTTTACACAAGCACCATCTTGAGTATGGTTTGATCTGGACTTTAGGTGGCTTGCCTTTTCTCACCACACCGGGCTATTTGCTCAGCGTGGTGCAACAAGCCATTAAAACCGAAACAGGTATCGATACCGAGTTGTCAACCACGGGCGGCACCAGTGACGCTCGGTTTATGGCGCAAATGTGTCCCCAAGTTATAGAGCTGGGCCCGCCCAACGACAGCATCCACAAAATCAATGAGTTTGTCCGTGTTGCTGATATTGATGTGTTGAAAAATATTTATCTGCGAATTTTGCAAGACTTGCAAGCTGACCCTCAGCGCAAAACCAGCGCATGACGCCGGCGCAATTGATTGCGAGCTGTGCCGCCGCATTAGACCAAGCCCAAGTGTGTTTTGGTCAAGGTACTTTGCAATCGGCAGACGAAGCCGCTTGGCTGGTGTTGTACAAGCTGGGCATTCCCTTGGATGTTGATACCGACACATTGACAGATGAAGTCTCGCCTGAGTCTGAACAAGCTGTGCATGAATTATTGAATCAACGCATACACTCACGCCAACCTTTGGCCTATCTCACACAAGAAGCTTGGCTGCAAGGGGTGTCGTTTCATGTGGACGAGCGCTGTTTAATTCCTAGAAGCTTGATTGCTGAAGTTTTGGCCGAGGGCAGCATCGATGCTTGGTTGAACCCGCAGGCAAGCACTTCCTTGGACTTGTGCACCGGAGGCGGCAGTCTCGCGGTGTTGGTAGCGCTGGCCTACCCTCAGTTGCAAGTTCAGGCCTCGGATATTTCACCCGATGCATTGGCTGTGGCCGCTGTCAATATCGAAAGACACGGTTTGCAAGACCGCATACACCTGTCTTTGTCCGATGGTTTTCATACCACCCAAGGTGAGATGGACTTGATAGTCTGCAACCCACCTTATGTGAACACACAAAGCATGGCCTTATTGCCGCCAGAATTTCAAGCCGAGCCCAGATTGGCTTTGGCGGGTGGCACAGACGGCATGGACTTTATTCGTCAATTACTTTTGAAAGCACCGCAGTATATGAAAGACGATGGCATCTTGGTGCTTGAAATAGGCCATGAATATGAGCACTTCATCACGGCTTTTCCTCAGCTAGAAGTCATTGGTCTGTCCACCAGCGCGGGGGACTCGCAAGTCCTGCTGATCAGCAAAGCGGCATTGTTGGCATGATCACCCTGAAAAATATCAGTTTGCGTCGCGGCGCAAAAGTGCTGCTCGACCTTGCCACAGTGAGCTTGAACCCTGGTGAAAAAGTAGGCTTGGTCGGTCGCAACGGTGCGGGCAAATCATCTTTGTTCGCGCTGCTCAACCGCAGCTTGACCGAGGACTCGGGCGAGTTTGACATCCCCACCCAATGGCGCATGGGCCAAGTCGCCCAAGACATGCCCGAGACCGATCAAAGCGCCACGGAGTTTGTGATTGAAGGCGACACGGGTTTGACGGCCGCGAGAGCTGAAGTCGCGGCAGCCGAAGCCACCGACGACGGTGAACGCATGGCCAATGCTTATATGAGCTTGTACGATGCCGGTGAGCATGACGCGGCCTCCAGAGCCCAAGCCTTGATTCAAGGCTTGGGTTTCAAAACCAGCGAATTGAACAACCCCGTCAACAGCTTTTCGGGGGGATGGCGCATGCGTTTGCAGTTAGCTCGCGCATTGATGTGTCCTACCGAACTCTTGCTGCTAGACGAACCCACCAACCACTTGGATTTAGACGCCTTGGTGTGGCTGGAAGCTTGGCTCAAGCGCTATGAAGGCACCTTATTGGTGATCAGCCATGACCGAGAATTTTTAGATGCAGTGACCAATGTCACCTTGCATATCGATGCGGGCAAGTTGATCCGTTACGGCGGCAATTACAGCAAGTTCGAGGATATGCGGGCCGAGCAAATGAGCTTGCAGCAAAATGCTTTTGCCAAGCAACAAGACAAAATCGCGCATTTACAAAAATTTATTGCTCGCTTCAAAGCCAAAGCCAGCAAAGCCAAACAAGCACAAAGTCGGGTTAAGGCCTTAGACCGCATGGAAAAAATTGCCCCCTTGATGGCGGACGCCGATTTTCAATTTGAATTCAAAGAGCCCGCCAATTTGCCCAACCCCATGCTGTCAATGCAGCATGTCGATTTTGGCTATGCCGCCTCAACCCCTACCGAGCCAGACGCCTCACCCACCATCATCGTGCGAAATGTCAGCAAATCGGTATTGGCCGGTCAGCGCATCGGCATCTTGGGCGCGAATGGACAGGGTAAGTCGACTGTAGTGAAAACCATTGCGCGTGATTTGCCTGCATTGAGTGGCGACATCACCGAAGGCAAAGGCCTCAATATTGGTTATTTTGCCCAACAAGAATTGGATGTTTTGCGACCTGCAGACAATCCGCTAGAGCACATGATTGCCTTGGTGAAAAAAGTCACGACAGAGGGAAAATTGTCCGGTCAAGCCACCCGAGAGCAAGACTTGCGCAGCTATTTAGGGCAATTCAATTTCGGCGGCGACATGGTCAAACAAAGTGTGGGCAGCATGAGCGGTGGAGAAAAAGCGCGCTTGGTGTTGTGCATGATGGTTTGGCAACGGCCCAACTTGTTGCTGCTGGATGAACCTACCAATCACCTTGACTTGACCACCCGTGAGGCTTTGTCTATGGCACTCAACGAGTTTGAAGGCACTGTGATGCTGGTCAGCCATGACCGCGCATTGCTTCGTGCGGTTTGTGATGAGTTCTGGCTGGTGTCTAAAGGGGGGATCGCGCCCTTTGATGGCGACCTAGATGATTACCAACAATTCTTGTTTGAAGAGGCCAAGCGCTTGAAGGCCGTGGCGCAATCGGAGGCAGTGGCAAGTGCACCCAAAGCTGCCCCTGCGGTCATCAAAAACAGCAAGCCTAGCCAGCAACAAAAAACATTTCAAAAGCAACAGCAGCAAGTTGAATCCGATATGCAAGGCTTAGAGCTTGAAAAAACCCGTTTGCTTGAGGCCATGTCTGCAACCACTTTGACCGATGAATTGATGGCGCTGGGTAAGGAGTTAAAAGTCGCTGAAAATAAATTGTCAAAGCTTGAAGTGCAATGGCTTGAACTGTTAGAAAGTTCTGAACAAGCGTAGTACCCAAAAAAAAGCCAGCT
>JABMMR010000095.1 GCA_013205525.1 Burkholderiales bacterium
TCAACCCCTTGATCAAGATCATCAACATCGTGGCATTGCTGATCGTGCCAGTGATGATGCAAATACACGGCTAAGTCAGCTCCATTCTGATGCACTGCTAAGAGCCCGCTTCGGCGGGCTTTTTTTACGCCTGCTTGGACTTGTTTGAAGTCACGAATTAGCCGCCCGCCATGGGGACACATTTTGCTGCTCTTTCGCTCACAAAATGCTCCCCAGGCCGTGCGGCTCTGAAGGTATTTTGCTGGCGTGCCAAACCGGGCGGGGTCGGCAGGCAGGCGTAAATTAATTGGGATCTGACCCCAATTAACCATCAGGCAAAATAGCTGGATGACAGAACGTGTGATCCCCCTGCTCGACCAACGCAACCGCCCGGCCCTGGTGCCGGCCACCGCCATCGTCCCCAGCGGACTGCTGGGCGACCAACGTGGCCGTCCGCTGCGCGACCTGCGCATCAGCGTCACCGACCGCTGCAACTTTCGCTGCAACTACTGCATGCCCAAGGAAGTGTTTGACAGCAATTACAAATACCTGCCGCACTCCTCGCTTTTAAGCTTTGAGGAAATCACCCGCATCGCTCGCCTGTTTGTGGCGCACGGGGTGCAAAAGCTGCGACTGACCGGCGGCGAGCCTTTGCTGCGCAAAAACTTGGAAGTGCTGATTGAACAACTCGCCGCGCTGCGCACCCCCGAGGGCAAACCCCTTGACCTGACCCTCACCACCAACGGCTCGCTGCTGCGCCGAAAAGCGGCTGGCTTGAAGGCGGCTGGTTTGCAGCGCGTGACCATCAGCTTGGATGGATTAGACGACGCTATCTTTCGCGCCATGAACGATGTGGACTTCCCCGTGGCCGATGTGCTTGACGGCATAGAAGCCGCCAAAGAAGCCGGACTGGGCTTGGATGCCCAAGGCAACTTCAGCGGATTGAAAATCAATATGGTGGTGAAGAAAAGCACCAATCTGGGCGAGATCATCCCCATGGCGCGGCATTTCCGTGGCAGCGGCATCACTCTGCGCTTTATCGAATACATGGATGTGGGTGAGACCAACGGCTGGCAAATGGAAGAGGTGCTGCCCTCGGCCGAGCTCATCAAATTGCTGCAAACTGAGTTCCCGCTGGTGCCGCTTGAGGCCTCCGCACCCGGTGAGACTGCGCAGCGCTGGGGCTACGCCAACGACCAAGGCGAGTTTGATCCGAGCTTGGGCGAGGTGGGCGTGATCAGCAGCGTCACCCAAGCTTTTTGTGGCGACTGTAACCGCGCTCGCTTGTCTACCGAAGGTCAGCTCTACCTTTGCTTGTTTGCTGCGCAAGGCCACGATTTGCGTAGCCTCTTGCGCAACGGCGCGTCTGACGCCGACATCGCCTCAGCAATTGGCCTCATTTGGAACCAGCGAGACGACCGTTACTCGGAGTTGCGTGGCCAAAACCTGCAACCGCCTGCAGTCCCCGGGCAAAAACGCGTCGAGATGAGCTATATAGGCGGCTGAGCCTTAGGCTTGATGTTGCTCAGTCATCCCACCTCGCAAGACATCACCGGCTGGGTATTGGCTGGCGGACAAGGCCAGCGCATGGGCGGCGCAGACAAGGGTTTGCAAGTGTTTCAAGGCCAAGCTTTGGCCTTGAGAGCGGCTCAACGCTTAGCGCCCCAAGTTCATGTGGTCAAACTCAATGCCAACCGCCATCTTCCCGACTATGAAAGCTGGGGCTACGAAGTTCATGCCGACAACGTGGATGGGTTTGCGGGACCCTTGGCGGGCATGCTGACGGGCTTGCAACACTGCGACACCGAATGGCTGCTGTGTGTCCCGTGTGACAGTCCTTTTTTTCCGCCGGATTTGGCTCAGCGTTTGAGCATGGCCTTGGGCGCTCAACAGTCGCTGATAGCCACGGCTTGGGGCGCCGAGGTCTCATCAACAGGTGAAGCGGAGTGCAGGCCACAACCGGTGTTTTGCTTGCTGCATATGTCCTTGCAGCAAAGCCTGCAAGATTTTTTGCGCTCAGGCGGGCGCAAGATTGACACTTGGACCGCACAACATTCGAATGCCCGTATGGACTTCAACCTGCCCCACGACCACCGCCATGCGTTTGCCAACGCCAATACATGGCAGGAATTGAAAGACTTAGAGCACTAAGCTGTTTTTGCAGCTGCGGTGTCTTCTTCAAAGACCGTCTGAATAGGACCAGGCGTTTCCTTTCGGGAAAACAAAGAGTACATGGTTGGCACCACAAAAATCGTGAGCAAGGTACCTAAAGACATGCCCCCCACAATCACCCAACCAATTTGCTGACGGCTCTCTGAGCCCGCACCGGTGGCCATTGCCAAGGGAATAGCGCCCAGCACCATGGCACCGGTGGTCATCAAAATAGGGCGCAAACGCAAAGTGGCTGATTGGTGAACGGCTTCTAAGGCGCTCATGCCAGTCATGCGCAATTGATTGGCAAACTCAACAATCAAAATACCGTGCTTGGTGATCAAACCCACCAAAGTGATGAGGCCAATTTGGCTGTACACATTCAGCGTGCTTCCTGTCCATTGCAGCGCCAATAGCGCACCGACCATAGACAAAGGCACGGACAGCAAAATCACAAAGGGATCGACAAAGCTCTCGAACTGCGCGGCCAAGACCAAAAATATAAACACCAAGGCCAGCACAAACACGCCAGTGAGCGAGCCTGAAGACTGCACAAATTCACGCGAATTGCCGTTGACATCGGTGGTGTAACCGGTCTTGAGCACTTTGCCAGTGACACCTTTCATGAAGGTCAAAGCCTGCCCCAATGAATAGCTAGGGGCCAGATTGGCGGTGAAGGTGACACTGCGGCGTTGTGAAAAGTGATTAAGTTCACGCGGCACCACCACCTCTTTCATCTTCACCAAGGCGGACAAAGGCACCATGGTGTCAGCGCGTCCGCGAACAAAAATTTTCTCTACATCCATAGGCGTGTTGCGGCTCTTGGCTTCGGTTTGCACCACCACATCGTATTGTTCGCCACCCCGCTTGTACTGGGTAACGCTGCGCCCGCCCATGGCGGTTTCCACCGCACGAGCGATGACGTCTACAGGAATACCCAAATCGGCTGCGCGTTCGCGGTCTACCTCTAAGCTGATCTCGGGCTTGTTCAAACGCAAGTCCACATCCATGCTGACGATGCCTGGGTTTTTAGCCACTTCATCTTGAATGGTCTTGGTGACTTTGGCCAGGTTTTCATAGCTGTCGTTGGTCAGCACCACGAAGTTGAAAGGTCGCTCACGGAAAGCTTGACCTAAAGACGGCGGGGTAATCGGGAAAGCCATCACGCCGGACATGCCGCCCATCGCGGGCATCATTTCAAGCGCTATGGCCAAGGTGCTGCGTTTACGCTCCCCCCATGGCAAAGCACCTAAAAACACCGCGCCTTGCGCCACCGTGGGGTTGCCCACCACAGCAAAGAATTTATCGAACTCGCTGTATTTGCGTCCGATTTTTTCCAGCATATTGACGTACTTGGAGGTGTAGTCGAGGGTGGCGCCATCGGGTCCGTTGATGATGACCAAAATCACGCCTCGGTCTTCCATGGGTGCCAACTCGCTCTTGGCATTGATGAACAACTGGTATGAGCCGTAAGCCGCCAACAACATGACACCCACCACCAACCAACGGCGCGAAAACTGCATGCCACCGAAGCGCCAAGCGGTGAGAGTCCAGCGCAATAAACGCCCATAGCCGGCAGTCAAGCCTTCCAGCAAGCGCCCCATGCCGCGGTCAAAGAAGGAGGGATGGGGATTGTGTTTAAGGAGTTTGGAACACATCATGGGCGAAAGCGACAAAGCCACCACACCCGAGACAATGACCGAGCCCGCCAAGGCCAGTGCAAACTCGGCGAACAGTCGACCGGTACGCCCAGGCGTGAACGCCAAGGGGGCAAAAACCGCCACAAGCGTCATGGTCATGGCGACCACAGCAAAACCAATTTCTCTCACGCCCTTGATGGCAGCGGCAAACGGCTCCATACCCTGTTCGATATAGCGGTAAATGTTCTCCAGCACCACGATGGAGTCGTCGACCACCAAGCCAATCGCCAAGACCAGCGCCAGCAAGGTGAGTGAGTTGATGGAGAAACCAAACAAGGCCATCAAGGCAAAGGTGCCTATCAGGGACACCGGAATGGTGATGAGTGGAATGATCGAGGCGCGCAAGGTGCGCAAGAACACAAAGATGACCAAGGACACCAAGGCCGCGGCTTCGAAAATCGTGTAAAAAACAGCTTCAATAGATTTTTCGATGAACACCGATGAATCGTTAGCCACTTCGATATTCACGCCAGAGGGAAGGTTTTCCTTGATGCGCGGCATCATCGCTGTGATGGCTTTGCTCAGCTCCAAGGGGTTGGCGGTGGAGTTGCGCAGCACGCCTAAAGCAATCGATTCGTTGCCGTTGTAGCGGACTGAAAAACGCTCAGCCAAGGGGCCTTGCTCTATGCGGGCCACGTCGTGCAGTCGTATCGACATGCCATTGACAGTGCGAATAACGATCTCGCCAAACTCTTCGGGCTTGCGCAAATCGGTGGCGGTGGTGATGTTGAACTCACGCATTTGGCTCTCTACCCTGCCAGCAGGCACCTCAACATTGGACTTGCGTAAAGCATCTTCAATGTCTTGGGTGGTCAGGCGGTAGGCGGCGAGTCGTTCGGTGTCTAGCCAAACCCGCATGGCGTATTTGCGTTCACCAAAAATACGCACATCGGCCACGCCTGGCGCGGTTTGCATCATGGGCTTAGCAATCCGATTGGCCAAATCGGTGAGCTGCAAAGTGTTCATAGTGTCCGAGCTGAAGGACAGCCAAATCACCGGTTGTGCATCAGCTTCCACCTTGGCAATAACAGGTTCATCGATGCCCACGGGCAGTCGCTGGCGCACACGCGAGACTTTGTCGCGCACATCCGAGGCGGCGGCGTCAGGATCTCGTGTGAGCAAAAATTTGACGGTGATCTGACTTTGCTCTTGGCGACTGATGGAGGTAATGACGTCTAAGCCCTCGACCCCAGAGAGTGAGTCTTCCAGTATCTTGGTGACCTGCGACTCCACCACCGCGCTGGAAGCGCCCACATAACGGGTTTCCACTGTGACCGTGGGGTTGTCGATCTTGGGGTACTCACGAATGACCAGTCGGTTGAAGGACACCAGCCCGACCAAAACAATCAGCAGTGACAAAACGGTGGCAAAAACTGGCCGACGTATCGACAACTCAGGCAATTGCATGTCAGTTCCTAGACTCGGTGACACGCAAGGCAGTGCCATCTTTTTGCAAGCGATGTTGACCGGCCACCACCACCGTATCTTCAGCGCTCAAGCCAGACAAAATTTCAACCCGTCCGGGGCGACGCATGCCCAACTTCACCTCGGTACGCAAAGACACCAGTTTGGTGTCTGGCGGCAAAGGACCGGCACCGGCAACCGCCTCGGGCGCCACGGCTCTGATAACAAACTGTTTTTCACCCATGGGCACAATGGCTTCTTCGGGGATCGATAAGGCCTCGGTTTTAAGCGCAAACAAAGCATTGACACGCGCAAACATGCCTGGACGCAAAGGGCCTGGGGGCGAGAACTTATCGGCAATCAGTGCCGGCTTGGGCTGACAAGCTGTATCGGGCGGAGCGGGATTGGGTGTGGCAACAGCCGGTTCCAAAGGTTTGAGAGCGGGTAAACCTTTCTTGCTTGGGGTGTCCGATGCGCCATCATTGCGCAGCATGGCTCTGACGCTGATGGATCGACCATTGGCGTCAAGCAGTGGGTCTATTGCTTCGATACGGGCTTGGTAGTTGATGCCTGGCATGGCGTCGATCAAAACTTCCACGGTTTGCTTGGCTGACAGTTTGCTTTGGTAGCGCTCGGGCAAACGAAAATCGACATACAACTGGGTGAGGTCTTCCAAATTGACCATGTCCGCACCATCTTTGACATAGTCGCCGATATTGATTGTGCGCAAACCCACCGTGCCACTGAACGGTGCCACGATACGCATACGCTCCCAACGGGCACAGGTGAGCGCCACTTGCGCCTGAGCCACCTGCAAACTGGCTTGGCTTTCATCAAGCGAGCGCTGGGCAATAAAGCCTTGCGACACCAAATCTTGGTTGCGCTTGTGGTTGGCTTGAACAATAGACATTTGGGCTTGCGCCTGTTGAATTTCAGCGCGCTGCAAGCTGTCGTCGAGTTGCACCAGCATTTGGCCTTTGCGTACCTGACTGCCATCGGCAAAGCCCAAGGCCACCACTCGGCCTGCCACTTCGGGGCGTAACATAATATTTTGTCGTGACTTGAGCGTGCCCACGGTTTGTGCGTCGTCGCGCAAAGGTGACTGCTCGACTTTGGCCACTTCCACGCCCATAGCGCGTGGCGGTCCCGCAGGCGCACCACCGGCCGCTGGCCCTGGCGCACCAGCAGTGGGGGCTGCAACGCCAGCGGATGAAGCGGGTTTGTTTTGATACCACCAGCCTCCCGCTGCAACGATAGCAATACCTACAAGCGCCACAGCGGTGATCGTGTTTTTATAAGCCATAGTGATTAAAAGCCCAAGTATTGGTTCAAGTCATTATCAACCCGTTTGCACCGTCAGCACACCTTGGTTGGCCAGCGCGTCAGCACGGTCGTTGCCAAGGTCGCCCGAATGGCCTTTGACCCAGCGCCACTCTATAAGGTGTCCGCTTTGAGACACCACCTCGTCCAAGGTTTGCCATAAATCAGCATTTTTAACCGCTTGCTTGGCCGCGGTACGCCATCCCCGCGCTTTCCAGCTGGCCAGCCACTCGGTGATGCCTTTGCGAACATATTCGCTGTCTAAATAAAGATGCACATGGCAAGGCTGCTTCAATGCTTTCAAGGCCTGAATGACCGCCATCAGCTCCATGCGGTTATTGGTGGTTTGGGTTTCACCACCAAACAAATCACGCTGAATGTCGCCATAACTCAAAAAAGCACCCCAGCCGCCCGGCCCAGGATTGCCTTTACAAGCCCCATCGGTGTAAATAGTGACCAGCTTCATGGAGGAGTTTTGCTGGAGTTCACTGTTGGCACCGCACTGGCCAAGGGCTTTCGGCTTACTTTCTTCCACCTTGGACTGATCAAATGCATGCCTCTCACCCTTTTGATGGCCACCAAAAAATACACCGAACCCAAGATGGGCCACCAACGGTCTCCCGCCTTGTCCATCCAAGCAAAGCGCTCTAGCCATTTGTCCGAATGAACCGACGGCCGGTAAGCACCAAAACAGCCGCCTTCAATATCAAAGCTGAGCAAGCGCAACCAATCGCGCAGTCGCCAATACGCGATGAAGTCTGTTTGCGAGGGCAAAAAATAATCCTCCCAGCCAAAGCGCGCATAGAAGTTGGCACGCTGCTGGCGCAAACCCCAAAGGCTCAAGGGATTGAAGCCGCAAATCACCACGCGACCATCGGCTACCAGTACACGCTCTACCTCACGCAAGCAGCTGTGCGGGTCGCGACTGAACTCCAAGGTGTGGGGCATGACAACCAAATCGAGGCTTTGATCGGCAAACGGCAAAGCCACATCTTCGCTGAGCAAACTGGGTGTAGCAACAGAGGTGGCCTGGTTTTCACTCACCCAGCAATGCCGTATGCGACTGCTTTGCAAAGCCGAAATGCTGGACATTCCCAGTTGTAAAGCATGGTAGCCAAAGATGTCTGCAATGACGCGGTCGAATTGCCTAGACTCCCACTCACGCAGGTAAGAACCGGCCGGTGTTTGCAGCCAATCGTTCAAGTCGCAGGAGGTTTCTATAATTTGATGATTCATGAAAAACAGTTATCTCTCACCAAGCTTGGGCCATTTGTATGTGTTACCCATTCTATTCAGCCTTCTTTCGCTCACACCCATCGCTGCCCGATCTGATTCCAGCGAAACCACAGCGCCTACAGAAGCCACAGAACTGCAAGCCTTACCCGACGCGGCCACTGGCAACCTCAAGGTGGCAGAGGTCGAGGTGCCGGCCGATTTATGGATACGCATACGCCGAGGCTTTGCCATGCCCGACCTGCAAGTCGATTTGGTGCAAGAGCGTGAACAGTGGTACGCCGCTCGCCCCGATTACATCGAGCGCATGACTGCACGTTCGAGCAAATACCTCTACCACATCGTCGAAGAATTAGAGCGCCGCGGCATGCCAACCGAGTTGGCTTTGCTGCCCTTTATTGAAAGCGCATTCAACCCCCAAGCCGTGTCTTCTGCGCGTGCCAGTGGCATGTGGCAATTCATGCCGCGCACAGGTAAAGATTTTGATTTGAAACAAAACGCTTTTCGCGACGACCGCCGCGACGTGCTGGCCTCGACCCGCGCAGCACTGGATTATTTGCAACGACTGCACCGCATGTTTGGCGATTGGCATTTAGCTCTAGCTGCCTACAACTGGGGCGAAGGCAATGTGGGCAAAGCCATCAGTCGCAACCAACGCGCGGGTCTGGCGCTGTCCTACACCGATTTGAAGATGCCAGCAGAAACGCGCCTGTATGTGCCCAAGCTTCAAGCCATGAAAAATTTGGTCGCTGATCCCCAAAGCAAGGGCATCTATCTTCCCCACATTCCCGATCACCCCTACTTTCAAACCGTCCCCTTGCCGCGCGACATGGATGTGGCCTTGGTTGCACGTTTGGCAGAAGTTCCTTTGGATGATTTCAAGGCACTCAACCCCTCGGCACACCGTCCCGTTTTGTTGGCGGGTGGTACTTCGCAAATTCTTTTGCCTTGGGACAACGCAGAAATTTTCCAACGCAACCAAGCAGCTTATGGCGGACGCTTGGCGAGTTGGACCGTGTGGGTTGCCCCCAAAAATATGAAGGTGATCGACGCCGCTAAAAAAGTGGGCATGAGCGAAGACGATATGCGCAGTGTCAACAAAATACCACCTCGCATGCTCATCAAAGCGGGCTCCGCCCTGCTTGTGCCGCGCCCTAGCAAACAAGAAAAAGACGTGACCACCCAAGTGGCGGATAACGGTCAATTGAATCTCTCGCCTGAGATGAGTTTGCGCAAGCAAACCATCAAAGCGCGCAAGAAAGACAGCTTGGCCAGTGTGGCTAAGCGCTACAGAGTGACTGTCGAAGATGTGGCCATGTGGAACAAACTTACGATGGACAGTCCGCTTAAAACTGGCCAAAAATTGGTGCTGATGCTGCCCAGCAAGGGGAAATCAAAGGCAAAAAAGTCGAGCCAGCGTCGCCGTGGCTAAGGCTACATACGAAAACGCTGCTTAGCGACTTTGACAAAATCGTTGCGTACCGTGCTTTGCCACGCCACAGAACGTGAATTGAAAATAGGTTCTAACAAACCAAGCATTTTCAAGCTCACCTGCTGAGCCTCGGCTGACAGCCAGCCGTCGAGCGAAAAACTCTCGCGCAAGTTGTCGATGGCATTCAAATAGACCAAGCGGTCGGGGAGCACAGGGTTGTCAACCATGTGCCGAAGCAAATCGGAGGGGCCTGCGGTACGCAACCATTTAAGCGAGCGCATCACCGCAGCCACAAGCGCCTGACAGGCTTGGGGTTGTTGTTGCAGCAAGGTTTGGGAAACGATCAAGCCGTTGCCAGGCAAGAGTCCACCAAACATCCGCTGGGTTTGTTTGAGGGTTCGAAAATTACTGACGACGGTGACATCGTCTTTCTTTTCTAGCGCAGTCATCAAAGGGTCTGCGCCCATCAAGGCGTCTATGGCGCCACTGCGCATGGCCACCAAGGCATGGACTGAAGCATTGAGATACACCGGATTGATTTCATTTGGAAGGATGCCCGACCTCAGCATACTAAAGTACAAACAGCGATGCGCACTGCCTTCTGCATCGATCAAACCTATGCGTTTGCCGCGAAGATCGGTAAGGGTTTTGAAGTTGGGTATATTTTTTTTTGAAACTCCCAAGGCCCATTGTGGTGTTCGGGCAATTTGCACAATCGACACCGCGTCAAAACCCTTGTGCTTGAGCAGTAAGGCATTTTCATAAGGCGCGCAAAGCACATCCGTCGACCCTTGGGTCAATGCCGACATGGCAAGGCTTTGACTGGGCTGCTCCAATAAGTCGACCTCCAAGCCCTCGGCAGCGAAGAAACCTAAATGCTCAGCCAGTAACAAAGGCAAGTGGGACAAGGACGCTTTATCGTCCAATACCAAGCTCAAACGAAATTTGTCACCCGCCGCCCTGACTTGCCCTGATGAGAGAACCATGCAGGCAGCCCATAGCGAACAACTTGCCAACCATTGGCGGCGAGCATGTGCAGCAGCAGAAAAGTGACAAGGCATAGGCATAGCCATCAGCATAGTCAATAGCGAGCTGGGGCGCATCAGGTACACCCCTGTTGGTGAAAACCTTAGGTGCTGCGCCTGTCCATCAAGGCATGGGCGATGGTGCCTAGGTCGACATACTCGAGTTCGCTGCCCACCGGCACCCCTCGGGCCAAACGCGTGACCACCAAACCCTTATGGCGAAAAACCTCGCCGAGTACATGGGCAGTGGCCTCACCTTCAGCCGTGAAATTGGTGGCCAAAATAATTTCTTGCACCAAGCCATCCTCCACGCGCTGTATCAGTTTTTGCATGCCAATGTCGTTCGGCCCCACCCCTTCAATAGGGCTGAGTTTGCCCATCAAGACAAAATACAAACCTTGGTAAGCCAAAGTACGCTCAATTGCCGATTGGTCTGAGGGTGTCTCCACCACACACAAACGGGTGGCATCGCGTTGGGTGTCTTGGCAAGTACCGCAAATCTCAAATTCGGTGAGTGTGTGGCAACGCTGGCAATGCCTGACAGCTTGCACCGCATTGAGCAAACTGCGAGCGAGCAATTGCGCGCCCTCAGGGTCATGTTGCAACAGGTGGTAAGCCATGCGCGAAGCCGAGCGTTGCCCTACGCCTGGCAAGCGCCTGAGGGATTGAACCAAGGCTTCTAGGGCACTGTTGTCGCGCATTAAAACGGCAGCTTCATACCGCCGGGCATACCGGGCATGCCACCGGTGAGTTTGCCCATCTTGGCCTCGGTGGTTTCCTCCACCTTACGCGCACCGTCGTTGAATGCCGCGGCAATCAAGTCTTCGAGCATGTCTTTGTCGTCACCCATCAAGCTCGCGTCAATGGTGACGCGCTTGACTTGGTGTTTGCAGGTCATGAGGATTTGCACCATGCCCGAACCGGCTTCACCGGTGACTTCAATGAAA
>JABMMR010000096.1 GCA_013205525.1 Burkholderiales bacterium
CTTATAGGTGAGTGGGTCGCGGTTGGCGTCGCTGCTGGCTGAGCCATCCAGTGTGACGATGGCAGGCAGGGTCACATTTTGGTTAATGCCTGCGTTGCCCACCGGCGCGGCATTGGCTACCGAAGCAGTGATGGTTACCGCCGAAATTTCGCTGTTAGCTTTACCGTCGTTCACAATCAAAGTGAGCACATAGGTGCCCCCCTTGTCTGCAGTAAATGTAGGCTTTGCGCTGGTGTCTGAAGACAAGGCAGCGATGCTGCCCGAGGGCTTGGTTCCCCAATACCACTTGAAGGTAAGAGGGTCGCTGTTGGCATCTGAACTGGATGTACCATCTAGTGTTACAGCAGTCCCTGCCACCACGCTTTGGGCGGAGCCTGCGTTGGCTACGGGGGCAGAGTTGGTGTTAGAAGCAACCACAGTAACTGGCACGGGTGCGCTGTCAACCTTGCCATCGTTCACAACCAGGGCGATGGTGTAGATGCCAATCACATCTGCAGTGAACTTGGGGTTGGGAGAAGTGGTTGAAGACAGGCTTGCCGTGCTGGTGGCGGGGCGGGCATACATGGTCCACTTGTAAGACAGGGTGTCTGAGTTGGCGTCGGTGCTGGCGGTGCCGTCTAGGGTAATGGTGGTGCCAAGTTGCACGTTTTGGTTCATGCCTGCATTGGCCACTGGTATCGAGTTGGTTACGCTGGCAACCACCGTGACGCTTGAAACTGGGCTGCTGACTTTGCCGTCGTTAACTATCAGAGTAATGGTGTAGGTGCCTGCCAGGTCCGCAGTAAACTGCGGGGCGGCTGAGGTGACTGATGTTATGGCAGCTAATGAGTTATTTGGCTTGGTTGTTAGTTGCCATATGTATGTAAGGGGTTCGTTATCAGCGTCTCGGCTTAAGCTACCGTTCAGGGTAACCAGCGTACCCACGGAGACATTTTGAGTCAGCCCCGCGTTGGCCACAGGCACTGTATTGGGGGTGCTCGATCCGCAAACCAGGCCGCCCAAAGCGCCCAAACCAGCGGTGCAGCCGCTGTCACCGCCGCCCCCGCATGAGATAAGAAAGGGAATGCAAGCTAAGGCTGTAAAAAGACGGATTGTTTTCATAGGAGCTTTGATCATTGGCAGCTTGGATTGGTAATGTCTATGTTTTCAGGGTACTTCATGCCGGTGTTGTTGTAAATATCGACGGCGGCCCCCACAACCCCGCCAAGGAACAAATTGCCCAACAGGGCAAGGCTTGGCATGGGCATGGCAGATACTGTAAAGGACGGCACATACTCGCTGCGGCAAGTAATCTCTAAGTTGCTGATATCGTTGACAACCCTGATGGTTCCGGGGGTTGAGAGTGTCCAGCGTCCCTTGTCGTTTTGTAAATGGCAAGTTGCCGTGAAGGTTTTGGGGCCGCACATGAGGCGCACACTCACCTCTTGGGAGTCGTCGTTAACAAGACTTGCGCACCCACTCAAAAGGCAAATAAGGCCAACAGCCAAGGCCAGTCTTGGGAGTCTTAATTCTTTGTGCGTTGACATCAACATGGCGTGCTTTCTCAAATGTCTGAAATGCTCTTACTCTTGTTGTGAATCGTCTGGAGGTGGCCAATCTTTAGTATCTTAGACGTCAATTCTCCGACAAATCACCAATCTTAGAACCCAGTAAAGCAAGTTTTAAGCCTTCTCAAAGCGGCAATGTATGACCGCAGCCATCAAATATTTTTCCAAAGGGCTTGAAAACTTCATATAAGAAGATATAAAATCCATTCCTATATGAATTCCGTAGTTCGCGTTCCCCTTAACACCACGCCAGAGCAATTTGCCAGGCTGCAAGCCTTGCAGTCGGCGTTTGCACAGGTTTGCAACGCCTTGGCGCCAGAGGTGCAGCGCACACGTGTGTGGAACAGGGTGGCTTTGCACCACATGCATTACCGTGCATTACGCCTGAAGTTTCCGGCATTGGGCTCGCAAATGGTGTGCAATGCCATATATGCTGTGTCTCGCACCTCTCGCTTGGTATTTCAAATGCCCGCCAGCCCTTTTAGTTTGGCTAAGCTAGGCAGTCAGCCCTTGCCATTGTTGCAGTTTGCCAACAGCTGCCCCGTGTATTTTGACCGCCACACTTTAAGCATCAAGGGCTCAAGCTTGTCCTTGTTCACTTTAGACGGTCGCATGCACTTTGAGCTGACTTTGCCAGAAGCGCAGCTTGCATTGTTCAAGGTGGCCAAGTTAAAAGAAATTGCGCTCACATGCCGCCTTGATGGCCTGTACGAGCTGGCCTTCTGGTTAGAAAGCCAGCAAGCACTGACCCAGCAGCAAGCGCAAGCTGCCTTGGATGCGCCTGTGTCAGCGCAAGATGAAGCTGTGCCTGCATCTTTAATGCCCCAGTCCCCAATTCCCGATTATGTTTCCGTAGAGGTTGCTTTATGAAGCCCCAAGCCCCCCCGTCCGAACTGACCTTAGCGTTTGAACCGCTTAAGCCAGTTATTTACAGAGCCATTGGTTTTAGCACGCTCATTAGCTTGCTGGCCCTGATGCCCACTGTTTACATGCTCGAGGTCTATGACCGTGTGGTTAACAGCCGCAGCGGCATGACATTGCTCATGCTCACGGTACTGATTGTGCTGGCCTATGCAGTCATGGAGCTTTTAGAAAAAGTGCGCGGCTCTTTAATGCGGGCCGCCGGCGTTCAAGTGGACGAAGCTTTGTCTAAGCGAATTTACGACGCCATGTTTCAGGGTTTTTTAAAGCGCCAAGTGGGCGGCTCAATGCAGGTGCTTAACGACTTGAAAGTGGTTCGAGAATTTTTGGCCAATCCTGCGCTCATGGCCATTTTGGAAGCGCCTGTTGCGTTGGTGGCCTTGGCCTTGATTTTTGCCATCAGCCCCGTGTTGGGCTGGGCTTCGGTGGTGGGTGCCATTGCGCAAATTGGCGTGGCCTTCATGAATGAACGCGCCACCCGCAAACCTTTGAACGAAGCCAACCGCAGTGCGGCGGGGGCGCAGCAATTTGCAGAAGCTTCCCTGCGCAATGCTCATGTAATGGAGTCCATGGGCATGCTAGATGCCGTTCATGGCCGCTGGCAAAAACGGCAGCAAGA
>JABMMR010000097.1 GCA_013205525.1 Burkholderiales bacterium
GTACGTGTCATGGCATCAAACTTTCTGTGAAAAGAATTTAAAAAGCGCCTTCGGGCATATCGGCACAAGTGCTGTCGCGGCTGTTGACCACCCCCAGCCAAGCGCCGATTTTGGGCAATTCATAGTGAAAGAAAAACTGGCAGGCGCGTTGCCGCCCTTGATTGGCGTCGCCCACTCCCTGCGAGGCCAAGCCGACTTGCAGCCACATCCAAGCCATCACCGTATGACCAAAGGCCTGCATGTAGGGCACTGCATTGGCCAAGGCCAGCGACGGTTCGCCCCCTGCCCAAGCGGCATGGGTGGCCTCAGCGATTTGCTGTACTGCCAGCTTTAAGGCCTGGCCATAAGCGCTGAACTGGGGGCCAGCGGCTTGCGCTTGGGTGACGGTGGCCAAGATGTGTTGCGACAAAAGCTTCAAGCCCCGCCCCTCTTCAAGCAGCACTTTGCGCCCCAGCAGGTCCATGGCTTGAATGCCGTGCGTGCCTTCGTGGATCATGTTCAGGCGCTGGTCGCGCCAATACTGCTCGACAGGAAAATCTCGGGTATAGCCATAACCGCCGTGGATTTGAATGGCCAAACTGTTGCCCTCTAGACACCACTCGCTGGGCCAGCTTTTCACAATCGGGGTCAGCACCTCCAGCAACCATTGGGCATCGGTGCGTTGCGCCTCATCGCCGGTGTGCAACTCATCAACCAAACGAGCGCAGTACAGCCCCAGCGCCAAAGCACCTTCACCATAGGCTTTTTGGGCAAGCAGCATGCGCTTGATGTCGGCGTGTTCAATTAACCGCACTGGAGGCTGCGACGGATCTTTCCCCGCTGGGCCCACAGGCCTGCCTTGGCTGCGTGTTTGGGCGTAGCTGAGCGACGCGTAGTAGCCCGCCAAGCCCAGCATGGTGGCGGCCAAACCCACACCAATGCGTGCCTCGTTCATCATGTGGAACATGCATTGCAGGCCCTTGCCTGCCTCGCCCACCAAATAGCCCAGCGCCCCACTCTCGCCGCGCACCGGGTATTTGCCTTCGCCGAAATTAAGCAAGGTGTTGACCGTGCCGCGCCAGCCCAGTTTGTGGTTCAGGCCGGCCAGCGCCACATCGTTGCGTTCACCAGTGAGCTGGCCTTGGGCATCGACCAGTTTTTTGGGCACGATGAACAAGGAAATACCTTTGGTGCCAGCCATGGTTTTGCCGTCTGCCCCCGGAATTTTTGCCAACACCAAATGCACGATGTTCTCGGTCAATTCGTGGTCGCCGGTGGAAATCCACATCTTGTTGCCCTTGAGCCTGAAGCGCGGACCTAAGGGGTCGCTGGCATAGTCTGGGCCATCGGGCAAGGCGCGGGTAGCGACATCCGACAAAGACGAGCCGGCCTGAGGTTCGCTCAGACACATGGTGCCGGCAAAGCGGCCATTGAATTCATTCAGGGCAAACACTTTTTTTTGCAAAACGCTGCCGTGTTTCATGAGCAAGTTGGCATTGCCCACCGTCAACATGCCCCCGCCAATGCTCACCGAGGCACACGCAAAAAACGCATTCGCCGCCGCTTCCACGGTGTAGGGGAGTTGCATGCCGCCAATAGCAAAGTCTTGCGCGGCACTCAACATGCCGCTGGCCGCGTAAGCATCATGGGCCTCTTGGGTGCAGAAAGGCAAGATGACTTTTTCGCCATCAAACGCCGGCTCTTGTACATCCACTGTGCGGTTGTGGGGTGCGTATTTGTCGCGGGCGATGCGCTCGCAGGTATCTAAAACCGCGTCGAAGGTGTCACGGGAATGGTCGCTAAAGCGTAGCCGTTGATTGAGTTGCTCTACTTGCAACCAGTCGTAAAGCAAAAAATCAACGGTACTGCGCAATGCCATGCCCTACAGCACCTCGAAGATGCCAGCCGCGCCCATGCCGCCGCCAATGCACATGGTCACACACACCCGTTTTGCACCGCGACGCTTGCCTTCAATCAACGCGTGTCCGGTCAATCGTTGGCCGCTCACACCATAGGGATGACCCACAGCAATAGCGCCGCCGTTCACATTCAGTAACTCAGGGGGAATACCCAGCTTGTCGCGGCAGTACAGCACTTGCACGGCAAAGGCTTCGTTGAGTTCCCACAAATCGATGTCTTGGATGCTCAGGCCCAAACGCTTCAACACTTTGGGAATGGCATACACCGGACCAATGCCCATTTCATCAGGCTCGCAACCAGCCACAGCAAAACCCAGAAAACGCCCCAAAGGTTTGAGATTGTGTTGGGTGGCATAAGCCTCGCTGGTGACCACGCAAGCGCCTGCACCATCGGAAAATTGAGATGCATTGCCTGCGGAAACCACGCCCCCAGGCATAGCGGCTTTGATGCCAGAGATACCTTCGGCAGTGGTGCCTTCGCGCAAGCCCTCGTCCGCACTGACAGTGACTTGCTTGGTCATCATGCCCATGACTTTGTCGACCACGCCGGCTTGCACGGTGATGGCGGCGATTTCGTCATTGAATTTGCCCGCCGCTTGGGCGGCACAGGCTTTTTGCTGGCTGGCCGCGCCGTACTCGTCCATGGCTTCGCGGCCGATGTTGTAGCGCTTGGCCACTTGCTCGGCGGTTTGCAGCATATTCCAGTAAATTTCGGGTTTCTTTTTGTTGAGTGCGGTATCCATCAACATGTGTTGGTTCATCTCTTGTTGCACACAAGAAATGCTTTCCACGCCGCCAGCCACATACACATCGCCCTCGCCAGCAATGATGCGCTGCGAAGCCGTGGCAATGGTTTGCAATCCAGAGGAACAAAAACGGTTGATGGTCATGCCGCTCACGCTGATGGGGCAGTCGGCCATCAGCGCAATTTGACGTGCAATGTTGGCCCCGGTAGCACCCTCGGGGTTGGCGCAACCCATGATGACGTCTTCCACATGGGCGGCGTCAATGCCAGCGCGGGCAATGGCGTGCTTGACCGCATGGCCACCCAAAGTGGCACCGTGGGTCATATTGAAAGCACCGCGCCAGCTTTTGGCCAAGGGGGTGCGGGCAGTTGAAACGATGACAGCGTTGGTCATGGTGAGTCCTTAATTGAATGATTTGCCGTCTGCGACCAAACGGGCGAGCAAGGGGGCGGGTTGCCAAAATTGGGCGTCGTCATGCGGGTTTTTCGCAAACCGGTGCATGGCTTGCACCACGTTGAACAGGCCGAACTGATCGGCGTAATTCATGGGGCCGCCGCGGTAGATGGGAAAACCGTAGCCGGTGATGTAGACCATGTCGATATCGCTGGCGCGTGTGGCAATGCCTTCTTCCAAAATGAAAGCGGCTTCATTGACCAGCGAAAACACCAAGCGTTGCACGATTTCTTCGTCGCTGATCTTGCGTGGCGTGATGCCCAGCGTGCTGCGGTGCTGGGCAATCATGTCCTCGACCTCTTTGTTGGGGATGGCGTCGCGTTTGCCTGGCAGGTAGTCGTACCAGCCCTTGCCCACTTTTTGGCCAAAGCGGCCCAACTCACACAACAGGTCGGCGGTTTTGCTGTATTTCAAGTCTGGCTTTTCCACATAACGGCGCTTGCGTATGGCCCAGCCAATGTCGTTGCCCGCCAAGTCACCCATGCGAAAGGGGCCCATGGCGAAACCAAATTTCTCCACCGCTTTATCAACTTGTTGGGGCGTACAGCCTTCTTCAATGAGGAAGCCGGCTTGGCGGCTGTACTGCTCGATCATGCGGTTGCCAATAAAGCCGTCGCACACGCCAGAAACCACAGCAGTTTTCTTGATTTTTTTGGCCACACCCATGACGGTGGCCATCACGTCTTTGGCTGTATCCGCACCGCGCACCACTTCCAATAATTTCATGACATTGGCGGGGCTGAAAAAATGCAAGCCCACCACGTCTTGCGGGCGCTGAGTGAAAGCGGCAATCGCGTTGACATCCAAGGTGGAGGTGTTGGAGGCCAAGATAGCACCAGGTTTCATCACCTCGTCGAGCTTTTTAAATACAGTCTCTTTGACGCCCATGTCCTCGAACACGGCTTCAATCACCAAATCAGCGTCCTTCAAATCTTCGTAGTTCAAGGTGGTGCTAAGCAGCGCCATGCGTTGGGCCAGTTTGTCTTCTTTCAACTTGCCTTTTTTCACTTGGGCTTGGTAGTTTTGCTCAATGATGCCAATCCCTTTGTCTAGGGCTTCTTGCTTCATCTCCAACATCTTCACAGGAATGCCGGCGTTGAGGAAGTTCATGCTGATGCCCCCGCCCATGGTGCCCGCACCAATGACCGCCACCGATTTGATGTCGCGCACCGGTGTGTCGGGGGGAACATCGGCAATTTTGGTGGTGGCTCGCTGGGCCACAAACAAATGACGCAAAGCGCGGCACTCAGGGGTCCACATCAGGTTGGTGAAGATTTCACGCTCGGCTTCCATGCCTTGGTCGAACTTCATCTTGGTGGCGTTTTGCACTGCTTCAATGCATTTGAGGGGCGCGGGGTATTTGCCCTTGGTCATGCCATTGACCATATTGGTGCTGAATTTGAAAAAAGCATCCGCATTCGGGTGTTTGCATGGCAGGTCGCGCACCCGTGGCAGCGGCGATGTGCCCACCACGCTTTGGGCAAAGGCAATCGCCTCGTCCATTAAAGACTCTGCACTGCTGGCCATTTGGTCAAACAATTTTTGCCCTGGCAGCATGGCAATCATTTCGCTCTTGATGGGCTCACCGCTGACAATCATATTGAGCGCCGCCTCAACGCCCAAGACCCGGGGCAAACGCTGGGTACCGCCGGCACCGGGGATGAGGCCGAGCTTGACTTCGGGCAAGGCCACGTCGCAATCTGGAGCGGCCACGCGGTAATGACAGCCCAAGGCCAACTCCAAACCTCCGCCCATGGCAACCGTGTGAAGTGCTGCCACCACCGGTTTGCTGGCGTTTTCAAGCGCATTGATGAGGTTGACCAAATGCGGCTCTTGAATTGCTTTGGGTGAGCCAAATTCCTTGATGTCTGCGCCGCCAGAGAAGGCTTTGCCCGCACCGGTGACCACCACCGCTTTAACCGTGTCGTCAGCCATGGCCTTTTGAAGCCCTTGCATAAACGCTTGGCGGGTGGCCAACCCCAAACCATTGACGGGCGGGTTGTTCAAGGTAATCACGGCGACATCGCCATGAACTGCGTAGTCAGCACTCATAAAAATTCCTTATCAGAAACAGAAAGGGAGGGTAAAAAAGAACGGTCGTACTATTTTATACCTCTAACCATTCCTTGCGTGTGACAGCGTCAGCTCGCAAAGCGTCTGGCGTTCCGTCAAACACCAAGCTGCCATGACCCATGACCAAAGCGCGGTCGGAGATTTGCATGGCGATGGTGAGTTTTTGCTCAATCAGCAGGACGGACACGCCACGGGTTCGCAGTTCGCGCAAAAACTGGCCGACCAACTCGACAATTTTGGGCGCCAAGCCCTCGGTAGGCTCATCAATGATGATGAGTTCGGGGTCGCCCATGAGGCTGCGGCACAGGGTCAGCATTTGCTGCTCGCCCCCCGAAAGAACGCCCGCCTCGGTATGCTGGCGTTCGCGCAAGCGCGGAAACAATTTGTACATGTCTTCAAAATCCCAGCGGCCGCTGGGCTTGTCACCCTTTAAGCCGAGCAGCAGGTTTTGATGCACCGTGAGTTTGGGAAAGATGTCACGGTTTTCCGGCACATAACCCAGCCCCAAATGGGCAATTTCAAACGGTTTGCGACCCACCATTTCTTGACCGCACCACAAGATACTGCCCTGTGCATCAACCAAGCCCATGATGGCCTTGGCTGTGGTTGAGCGACCCGAACCATTGCGGCCCAGCAGCGCCACGATCTCGCCCTTGCCCACAGAAAAACTGACACCATGCAACACATGGCTTTTGCCGTAATAAGCATGAAGTTGATCGACTTGCAGCATTCAGTGGTCCTCTTGCAAACTGCCCAGATAGGCCTCTTGCACACGCGGGTTGGCGCGAACTTTGTCGGGTGTATCAAAAGCGATGATTTCGCCATACACCAGCACCGCAATTTTGTCGGCCAAACCAAACACCACGCCCATATCGTGCTCTACCGCCAGCAAAGTTTTGCCAAGCGTGACCTCTTTGATGAGGCCAATAAAGCGCTCGGTCTCGCTGTTGTTCATGCCAGCAGTGGGTTCATCGAGCAACACCACTTCGGCGCCTCCTGCCATGGTGATGCCAATTTCCAGGCAGCGTTGCTCGGCATAGGTGAGGTTCATCGCCAACGTGTCGCGCTTGGCGCTCAAGCGAATACGCTGCATCCAGTTATCTGCCAATTCATTGGCGTCTTTCAAATTACCCAAGAACGACCAAAAACTGTAGCGGTGGCCCAAGCTCCACAGCACCGCGCAGCGCAGATTTTCAAACACGCTGAGTTTGGGAAAGATATTGGTGATTTGAAAGCTGCGCGACAAACCCAGGCGATTGATTTCAAAAGGTTTGAGTCCGTCGATACGCTGGCCGTTGAGACTGATGCTGCCCGCGCTGGGCGCAAAGCGCCCGCTGATGAGATTAAAAAGTGTGGATTTGCCCGCACCATTGGGCCCGATGATGGCCACCCGCTCGCCCGCGTTGACCTGCAAATCAACGCCTCGGATGATTTCGGTTTTGCCAAATTGCTTGGTCAAGCCCTTGAGTTCTAGAGAATAAGCGCTCATACGGCCTGCCTTGGTTGTTGGACAGCAGCGATGTCGGTTTGGATGTCACTCCAATGGCGCACAAACTGTTTGCGCACTGCTTCAAAAACCGCCAAACCCACCACAAACAGCCCCAGCGAAACACCCCAAGTGCTTGGGTTTTGGGTATTGAGCACCCAGCCCGCAAAAGGCAGGTTGGGGCCATTGGCGGCATCAAGTTGCAAGTGGTAAATCATCTCCACCAAGGCGCCTGCACCGGCGAGCATCAAGGCCAGACCCAGGCCTAAGCCCGCATAGGACGGCAACAAGCGAGACAAGGCACCAGCTTTGGCCACCCGCAGGTTCATCATCACCAAGCCAGCCAAACCGCCTGGGGCATAGACCACCATGAACAAAAACACCAAGCCTAAATAGAGCAACCAAGCTTTGGTGATTTCAGACAACAGCACAAAGGCCAAAACCATCAATATGCCGCCCAAAATGGGGCCAAAGAAAACCGTGGCACCCCCTAAAAAGGTGAACAACAAGTAAGAGCCCGAACGGGCAGGCCCTACCACTTCAGCGGTCACAATCTCGAAATTGATAGCCCCCAAGCCACCGGCAATACCAGCAAAAAAACCGGCGATGATGAAAGCGCGGTAGCGCACTTGCTGGGTGTTGTAGCCGACAAATTCCACGCGCTCGGGGTTGTCACGCACCGCATTCAATATGCGACCCAGGGGCGTTTGGGTCAAGGCATACAACAAGGCAACAGACACAAAAGTGTAAAAAGCAATGAGGTAATACACCTCGCGCTGGGGTCCAAAGGTGATGCCCATGAAAGCTTGACCCACCACCCGATTGGCAGACACACCAGCCTCTCCACCGAAAAACTCGGAGAACATCAGCGACATGGCAAACACCAGTTCGGCCATGCCCAAGGTGATCATGGAAAAGGTGGTGCCCGACTTTTTGGTGGTGACATATCCCAGCAAAATGGCAAAGCCCATGCCGGCCAAGCCACCCACCAAGGGCAGCATCACCACCGGTATATGCAGACTACCCTCGCCTATGGCATTGAGCGCATGGATGGCAAAGTAACTGCCCATGCCACTGTAAACCGCATGACCAAAACTAAGCATGCCGCCCTGCCCCAACAACAAGTTGTAAGACAGGCAGGCGATGATGGCAATGCCCATTTGCGACAACATGGTTTGCGACAAATTGCTGGTGAACAGCCAAGGCGCGACCAACAGCAGCAGTGCAAAACCCAGCCAAACACCATAACGAGACAAAAGGTTTGACATGCTCAAGTGTCCCGTTTGCCAAGTAAGCCACGCGGGCGAAAAATCAAAATCAGTACCAGCAGCAGGTAAGGCAGTATGGGTGCGACCTGCGAGACAGTGAGTTTGATCACGCTGTTGTTTTGTACATCGGCTGAGAGCACAAGCCCTGAGTCTTTGAGCAACTGCAACAGCGAGTAGTCAATCGCGACAGCAAAGGTTTGCACCACACCGATAACCAAGGAGGCCAAAAAAGCACCGCTGAGCGAACCCATGCCGCCCACCACCACCACCACAAAAATCACCGAACCCACCGTGGCGGCCATGGCCGGCTCGGTAATGAAAGTCATGCCGCCAATGACGCCAGCCAAACCCGCCAAACCCGTGCCCATGGCAAACACCAGCATGAACACACGCGGCACGTTGTGTCCCAAAGTCTCCACTGTTTCGGGGTGGGTTAAGGCCGCTTGGATGATGAGACCCGCTCGGGTGCGGGTCAGCACCCACCACAGACTGATGACCATGGCCACCGCGGTTGCCATGATGAAGGCACGGGTGGCAGGAAAGGGCGAACAAACAATGCGAACCGCTGTGTCTGTGGCTTGGCAAACCTCACCGCCCGCACCAAACACCAAGGACAAACCCAGTTGGCCATGGTTGATGAGGGTGAACACCGGCCCTTTCAAAAGGGCAGGCGGGGTGAACTCCACCGCCACCCGCCCCCACAAAAGTTGCACCAACTCCAGCACGATATAGGACAAACCGAAAGTGACCAGCAATTCAGACACATGGCCCATCTTGTGAACTTTGCGCAGTACCTTGCTCTCGAAGAAAGCACCGGCCGCGCCAGCCAAGATGGGTGCCAGTAACAAGGCTGGCCAGAAACCCAAACGGCTCTCTAAGGTATAGCCAAAATAAGCGCCCAACATATAGAAGCTGGCATGGGCGAAATTGAGTACCCCCATCATGCTGAAGATCAAGGTCAGGCCCGAACTGAGCATGAACAGCAGCAGTCCGTAGCTCAAACCATTGAGCGAGGAGATCAGGAAAAATTCCATATCAGTGGATGGCAGGGCTTAAAAGCAAAAAGGCTCTCGCATCAAGCTAGGCCCTGTCCCTATAAAGCAATCAGGAGGGCATCTTCATTTGGCAGCTGGTCGGTGTGCTGGAGATATAAGGCTCGAAGGTTTTGACCGGCGCCAAGGTCATGCCCGTATTTTCAGCGCTGTAGGGGAATTTTTTATCCACTTTTTGCCACACGGTCATGTAAAGGGTTTGCTGCATTTGGTGGTCAAGTTTGCGCATTTCCATGTCCCCGTTATAGCCCTTGAATTTATGCCCATGCATCGCTGCGGCAACTTTGACAGGGTCGGTGGAGCCTGCTTTGGCCATGGCTTGGGTGAGTAAATCGAAAACACCCATAAAGGCACCAGTGTACAAATCGTCGTTGTACTTGGCTTTGAAGCCTGCCATGTGCTGGCTCATGCGTCCGCCCATGTTGTAGTGGGCATAGCCAATTTGGTAAACGCGGCCAGCGCCGCCTTGGCCCAATGCGGTGGGCGTGCCGGTCACACCGGTGTAGTAGGTGAAGAAGCGGCCGTTGTAGCCGCCCTCGTTGGCAGCTTTGACCAGCAAGGCCAAGTCTGAACCCCAGTTGCCGGTGATGACAGTATCTGCACCGGAGGCTTTGATTTTGGCAATATAGGGGGCGAAGTCACGCACCTGCGCCAAGGGGTGCAGGTCTTCGCCGACGATTTCAATGTCTGGGCGTTTGCGGGCAAGATTTTCCTTAGCGTACTTAACCACTTGCTGACCGTGCGAATAGTTTTGGTTGAGCAAATAGATTTTTTTAACTTCTTTCATGTCCTTGATGAAGGTGGTCATGGCTTCCATCTTCATGGAGGTGTCGGCGTCAAAGCGGAAATGCCAATAACTGCATTTGCTGTTAGTGAAATCGGGATCCACCGCAGCGTAGTTAAGGAAGATGATTTCTTTCCCAGGGTTGCGTTCGTTGTGTTTGTTGACAGCGTCAAGCAAAGCACCGGCAACCGAGGAACCATTGCCTTGGGTGATGTAGCGCACGCCCTGGTCCAAAGCGGACTTGAGTTGGTTCAAACTTTCGGCAGGGCTGAGTTTGTTGTCCAAGCCAATGATTTCAAACTTCACGCCAGCAGGGTTGCTTTTGTTGGTTTCCTCTGCAAGGTATTGCAGGCTTTTCAACTGGTTGGAGCCGACAGGGGCCATCAAACCTGACAAGGGGTCAATCCAAGCGATCTTGACAACTTCACCCTTTTGCGCCCATGCACTGAGGGAAAAAACGCTGATCAGTGTCAGAGCCAGCCAAGTTTTACGCGATGCCATTTTTATCTCCTGATTGATATAAGTCATAGCCTAATGGTAAACAGGGGTTTACTCTGCTAGGGAATATCCTAGGCAGGTAATTTATAGGTGCTCAACATTTCACGCAGTTTTGATTTGAGCATTTTCCCTGTCGCCCCAATGGGAATGGCCTCGACAAACACAGCATCATCAGGGATTTGCCATTTCGCAATTTTTCCTTCATAAAAACTTAACACTTGCTCACGTTCGAGTTTGGCACCGGGTTTGACCACCACCACGACGATGGGCCGCTCGTCCCATTTGGGATGTGGCATGCCAATGCAAGCCGCCATCAGCACCTCGGGATGGGACATAGCGATGTTTTCGACATCGATGGAGCTGATCCATTCGCCGCCCGATTTGATAACGTCTTTGCTGCGGTCGGTGATTTGCATATAGCCGTCGGTGTCCACAGTAGCGACATCGCCAGTAGGAAACCAGCCATCGATCAAAGGTGACGCGCCTTCTTGTTTGAAATACTCTTTAATGACCCAAGGTCCTTTCACCCATAAATCACCATAGGCTTTGCCGTCATGGGCTTGTTCATTGCCGTTGTCATCCACAATTTTGAAATCCAGACCAAAGATGGCACGCCCTTGTTTCATGCGAATTTTCATTTTGTCTTCATCGGACAAGCTCAGGTGCTTGTTTTTCAAGGTGCACATGGTGCCCAGCGGGCTGAGTTCGGTCATGCCCCATGCATGCAACACCTCAACGCCATACAAGTCATTGAAGGCATGAATCATGGCGGGCGGGCAAGCCGAGCCACCAATGACGGTTCGCTTCAAATGGTTGAAGCGCAGATCGTGGGTTTTCAAATGGGCTAAAAGCATTTGCCAGACGGTAGGCACGCCTGCAGCCAAAGTGACCTTCTCAGTCTCTAAGAGTTCGTAAATCGATTTGCCGTCCAGCGCCGCACCAGGGAAAACCAATTTCGCCCCCACCATGGCCGCGCTGTAAGGGATGCCCCAGGCGCTGACGTGGAACATGGGCACCACCGGCAAAATAGCGTCGCGTGCCGACAAACACATCACATCCGGCAAGGCGCAGGCATAGGCGTGCAAGACGGTGGAGCGGTGGCTGTACAAAGCCGCCTTGGGGTTGCCGGTCGTGCCACTGGTGTAGCACATGCAAGCAGCCGTGTTTTCATCCAGTGTGGGCCACGCGTAGGCTGCGGATTGCTTGCTCATCCAGGCCTCGTAACTGAGCAAGCCATGAATACCGGTATCGGCCGGTAGTTGGTCTGCATCGCACAGCGCAACCCAATGCTTCACGGATGTGCAGCGCTCATGGATTTGCTTGGCAATCGGCAAGAAGCTCATGTCAAAGCACATCACTTCGTCTTCGGCGTGGTTGGCAATCCAAACAATTTGGTCTGGGTGCAGGCGTGGGTTGAGGGTGTGAATCACGCGGCCACTGCTGCTCACCCCAAAATACAACTCCAAATGCCTGTAGCCATTCCACGCCAAGGTGGCCACCCGTGCGCCTTGGCCCACCTTCCATTGATCCAAGGCATTGGCCACCTGACGCGAGCGGTGCGCAATGGTGGCCCACGTGCTGCGGTGAATATCGCCCTCAATACGGCGCGACACAATTTCCACATCCCCATGGTGCTTTTCTGCAAAATCAATCAAAGATGACACAGATAAATCTTGGTTTTGCATGAGTCCGAGCATGGACAGTCTCCTAGGGTCATCGCCCTGTGGTGGTTAAGGTTGGGGGGTATTGTGCACAATCCCTCCATGCCATCTTTAGCCGACCCATTGCCACAACTCGCTTGGCGCAACCGTTTTGCCGCTTTAGGCCCGTCTTTTCACACCTCGGTGAGCGCAACCCCTTTGCGTGATGTGCACTGGGTCGGCCGCAACGACAGCCTGGCCAAGGGTTTGGGCTTGCCAGACCACTGGTGGCAAGAGCCTGCGGTTTTGCAAGCATTGGCAGGAAACTTGGTCTTGCCCGGCAGCCAGCCACTCGCCAGTGTCTACAGCGGCCATCAGTTTGGCGTCTGGGCCGGTCAGTTGGGCGACGGCCGCGCCTTGTGCTTAGGCGAAATCGACACGCCCATGGGGCCCCAAGAATTGCAACTCAAGGGCGCGGGCGCGACGCCTTACTCCCGCATGGGCGACGGGCGGGCTGTCTTGCGCTCGAGCATTCGCGAGTTTTTATGCAGTGAAGCCATGCATGGCTTGGGCATTCCCACCACCCGCGCTTTGGCCATCGTGGGCTCGCCCGACAAGGTCTTGCGCGAAGAGCTTGAAACCGCGGCGGTGGTCACACGGGTGGCGCCCAGTTTTTTGCGATTTGGACATTTTGAGCATTTCGCCGCCTCAGGGCGCCATGAAGAACTCAAGCAACTCGCCGACTTTGCAATTACGCATCACTTCCCCGAGCTCTTGGCCACGCCCGAAGGCGCCAAGCGTTATTTGGCCATGCTAGGGATTGTCATGCACAGCACAGCATCTTTGATGGCGCAATGGCAGTCGGTGGGGTTTTGCCACGGCGTGATGAACACCGACAACATGAGTTTGTTGAGCCTGACTATCGATTACGGCCCGTTTCAATTTCTCGATGGCTTTGACCCCGCGCATATTTGCAACCACTCGGATCAGCAAGGGCGCTACGCTTTTGCCCGTCAACCGCAGGTGGCCTTTTGGAATTTGTACTGCTTGGGTCAAGCTTTGTTGCCACTTATTCAAGACCAAGACGCGGTTGTGCAGGTGCTGGATGGCTTTAAAACCCTTTACCCCCAGCAACTCGATAGGCGCATCGCGGCCAAACTGGGCTTGGATGAAGTGCAAGCCAGCGACCATGGCTTGATTGATGCCGCCTTTCGCCTGCTGGCCACAGAACGCACGGACCACACAATTTTTTGGCGTCGCTTAAGCCATGCCGTGGCAAGCTATGCCCACACCCTAGAAGTGCAAGCTTTTGCCGCGGTGGGAGACTTGTTTATAGAAGCGTCGGCTTGGCAAGCGTGGTTGGGTTTGTACCTTGAGCGCATTGCCCAGCAAGACTTGGCTCAAGCCGCTGTGCGCATGTTGCGCAGCAACCCCAAATTTGTCTTGCGCAACCATTTAGGCGAGCAAGCCATCGCCCAAGCCAAAATAGGCGACTTTTCTGGCGTGTCGACTTTGTTTGAACTGCTGAGTGCCCCATTTGACGAACACCCAGGTTTTGAAAGTTTCGCCGCCTTCCCGCCCGACTGGGCTTCAACCATCTCCATCAGTTGCTCTTCATGACACTTCCCGACAAAACCCCTCAACAATGGCGCGATTTGCTGGCAGGCAAAGACGCTGAAGCCTTGGCCTATGAAGTCACTCGCCAAGCCGCCACCGAACGTGCTTTCACTGGCCGCTATGAAGACCATTGGGCCAAAGGCCACTACAACTGTATTTGCTGTGACGCATTGCTGTTTGATGACAGCACCAAGTTTGACTCGGGTTGCGGCTGGCCCAGCTTTTACCAAAGCGCATTGCCTGGCGCTATTGAGGAACGCGTTGACCGCGCCCACGGCATGCTGCGCACAGAAACCGTGTGCGCAAACTGTGGGGCGCATTTAGGCCATGTGTTTAATGACGGCCCCGCGCCCACCGGATTACGCTACTGCATGAATTCGGCGGCTTTGCAGTTTGCTCCTCAGGACAAGAGTTGATATGAAGTTACTCACCGATTTTTTGCCCATCGCCCTGTTTTTCATCACCTTCAAACTGGCTGGTATTTATGTTGCCACGGCGGTGGCCATTGCAGCAACTTTGCTGCAAATTGGCTGGCTGCATTTCCGCCATGGCAAGGTAGAGCCCATGCAGTGGATCAGTCTGGTCATCATTGTTTTGTTTGGCGGTGCGACCTTGGTGTTTCACGACGACATGTTCATCAAATGGAAACCCACAGTGCTGTATTGGCTGATGGCTGCGGCGCTGGTATTGGGTCATTGGGTGATGAAACGCAATTTTTTACGCAGCTTGATGGGCGCGCAAATCGAACTTCCTGACGCTATATGGTTGCGACTGCTGTGGGCTTGGAGCGGTTTTTTTGCGGCCATGGGTGTGCTCAATTTGTGGGTGGCTTTCAATTTCGACTTAGACACCTGGGTCAGTTACAAACTGTTTGGCGGCATGGGCTTGATGCTGGTTTTTGTGGTGGCGCAGGCCCTGTATTTAAGCCGCTACATCAAAACCGATGAAGCCAAGACTGAAGAAGCACCATGAACATCAACACCGAGCAACTCGAGTTGGCCTTGCGCCAGCAATTAAGCCCTTTTGAGCTGAAAGTTTGGGACGAAAGCGCCGAGCACGCAGGTCACAGCGGTTCTGACGGCACAGGCCAAGGCACTCATTTTCGGGTGCGTATTGGCTGCACGGGATTCAATGGCCTCAGCAGAGTGGCCAAACACCGGCTTGTGTATGATTGCCTCCAAGCATTTATTGCCCATGGTCTTCACGCTCTGGCCATAGAAGTTGTAGAACCCTATATTTAATACTCCGAAAGACCCCTTCATGAGATTTTCTTTTCTTCCCCGCGCAGTCGCTACGGCCGTTTTAAGCCTCGCAAGCATTGCACTGCATGCGCAAAATGTCGCCATTGTGAACGGCAAAGCGGTTCCCAAAAGCCGTTTGAACATGTTGGCCGCCCAACTCGAGCGTTCTGGCCGTTCAGTGACGCCGGACATGGAGCAGCAACTTCGCGAAGAAGTCATCATGCGTGAAATCTTTATGCAAGAAGCCGAAAAGCAAAGCTTGGACGGCTCCGATGATTACAAAATTCAACTTGAACTTGCCAAGCAAAGTATTTTGATTCGTGAGTTATTCAATCAATACCAAAAAGCCAACCCCATCAGTGAAGCCGATGTCAAAGCTGAATACGACAAATTTATCGCCAGCAGCAGCGGCAAAGAATACCGCGCTCGTCATATTTTGGTGGAAAAAGAAGATCAAGCCAAGGCCATCATTGCCAGCTTGAAAAAAGGTGGGAAGTTTGAAGACATCGCCAAAAAGCAATCCAAAGACCCAGGTTCTGGTGCCAATGGCGGCGACCTCGATTGGGCCAATCCTGGCAGCTTTGTGAAAGAGTTCTCAGAAGCTATGGTGGCTCTTAAAAAGGGGCAAATCACTGACGCAGCAGTGAAAACACAATTTGGTTTTCACATCATCCGCTTGGACGACACCCGCGAAACACCCGTGCCTAAGTTTGATGAAGTGAAGCCGCAAATTCTTCAGCAAATGCAACAAGGCAAATTGGCCGAGTACCAGCAAAGCTTGCGCGAAAAAGCCAAGATCGAATAAAGCCTTTTCTACTTAAGCGAAAAATGCCCTTTCTTGGGCATTTTTTTATTTCAGTGGGGCTTTGAGAATATGCGCCAAGCTGAAGGTTTCACTGGTCAGCAACTTGGTGGTACGAATCTTTTCAAATTCATTGAGGATGCTGGTCGCGTCCGTATGGTTGAGCAGCAAAAGCTTGATCAACGATTCAATTTTTTGGTGCACAAGCTGGGTCTTTTCCAAAGCTTTGTTGGCTTGGTCGGTGTTGGCAGCAAGCCCCGTTTCAGCGTGCTGTGCTTCTTGCAAACTGTGAACGAGCAAATTCAGGTCGTGTTTGAGATGCTCAGAGAGTTCCACCAAGGCGTATAAAGTGTCAGCTAATTCTCGATCGCGGGAAATACTCATATATATACAGCTCCTACATTCATTTTGTTGATGATCAATTTAACCACGCACGTGCATTGCGCCACAAACCCATCCATAGGCTGAAGTCTGAGCCCTCTTGCACATCAGGTGGGTAATAACTGAACTGAAGTTTTCTAAAGACTCGCTCGGGGTGCGGCATCATGGCCGTGAAACGCCCGTCGGCAGTGGTGACCGCGGTCAGGCCGTCAGGACTGCCATTGGGGTTTAACGGGTAAGCCTGCGTGGCACGACCAAGGTTGTCCACAAAACGCATGGCAGCCAACACTTGGGACGCATCGCCTTGATGCGAGAAATTGGCAAAACCTTCGCCATGGGCGACCGCGATAGGCGCTCTGGCCCCCGCCATGCCCTTGAAAAACAGACTGGGAGAATCCAGCACCTCCACCATCGCCAAGCGGGCTTCAAAACGCTCGCTTTGGTTGGGCGTAAAGCGTGGCCAGTGCGCAGCACCTGGGATGATTTGGACCAGTTCGGCAAACATTTGACAGCCATTGCACACGCCCAAGCCAAAGCTGTTTTGACGCTCAAAAAATGCTTGGAATTGATCGTTGAGCGCGCTGTTGAACAAAATACTCCGCGCCCAGCCCACGCCTGCGCCCAAGGTGTCGCCGTAGCTAAAGCCGCCGCAGGCCACCAAACCTTGAAAATCTTTCAAAGAGGCTCGGCCTTGTTGCAAGTCGGTCATGTGAATGTCGTAAGCCTCAAAACCTGCTTCAGTAAAAGCGTAGGCCATTTCCACATGCGAATTCACGCCCTGCTCGCGCAGCACCGCCACCCTGGGGCGAGCAGTGTGAACAAAAGCAGACGTGGGGGGCGGATCAAAAAACTGAGGCGGCAAGGAAAAATGCAAACCTGGGTCGCTGGGGTCGCCCGCAGCAGCATGTTCGGCATCGGCGCAATCAGGGTTGTCGCGTTCGCGGGCGATTTTCCAGCTCACGCTGTCCCAGACTTGATGCAGGTCAAGCA
>JABMMR010000098.1 GCA_013205525.1 Burkholderiales bacterium
ACGCCGCTGGAGGCGCGGTCGCTGATGGAGACGATGCCAATGCGCACCTTGTCCCAAGTGTCAACGCGGGTCATACACACTCTCCTGGTTGGCGTGCAACGACTGCAGCAAATGCTGCCTGAGGATTTGAAAAATATCGCGGTAAGCGCGGCCTTGGCGAGGGTGCAGACCTTGGGACACCGCGGCTTTGTCGACCAGGCCGTCTTTGCGGGCTTGGCGCACCAAGGCGCGCAGCTGCTGAATATCTGTGCCGGGGTAGCTGCCAAACCACTCTTCCATGGCCGTGTCTTGTTTCAGTAAACGCTCGCGCCAAGCTTCGGTTAAGTGCAGGATTTGGGTTTCTTCGGCGCTGCCGCTGTGCTGGGCGCTCAAGGCGTCGCGCAGGGCCTCAACTTGGGTTTTGTCGAGCTTGCGCATGAGTTTGCCCACATACTGCATTTGTCGGCGTTTGCCTTCGAAATCGGTGATTTTTTTGGCGTCTGTCACCGCTTCATGCAGTAAATTGGGCAAGTGGCCCAGCGACGAGAGTTGCTGCATGGCGTCGGCGCGCAGATCAAGCAAATCTTCTCCGAGTTTTTGCAGTTCGTTGCTCTCGCGCTTTAAATCGGTTTTGCTGATCAGGTCGTGGCCTTTGACCTCGCGCTTGAGCTCTATATCCAGTTCGCTGCCCTCAGCAACAAAATGACCTTTAACGTAATAACCTTTGGTGGGCTTGCGCGACATGAAGACTTCCTCTGCCAAGTATCATAGCCGCCGATATGAACCCATCTTCTTACTCCTACTCCTCTGCCTCCTCCGCGCTTACTGGCTTTAGCCACAGCCGAGCCGATTTCGAACATTTGGTCGATGCCGCCATCGCCCACGCCAAACATCTTGGGGCCACCGATGCCGCCGCCCAAGCCTCCGAAGGCTGCGGCCTGAGCGTGTCTGTGCGCAAGGGTGAACTGGAAAATGTCGAGCGCAACCGCGATAAATCTTTGGGCGTCACGGTTTATGTGGGACAGCGCCGCGGCAACGCCAGCACCTCGGATTTTTCGACAGCCGCCATCGAGCGCACCGTGCAAGCCGCATTCGATATTGCCCGCTTCACTGCCGAAGATTCCTTTGCGGCTTTGCCAGAGGCAAGCTTGATTGCACAGGATCACCGCGATTTGGATTTGTTTCACCCTTGGGCCATCGACAGCGCGGGTGCCAGCGAGTTGGCCTTGCGCTGCGAGGCTGCCGCCCTGGCCACCAGCAAAAAAATCACCAACAGCGAGGGCGCCAGTGTGTCGGCCCAGCAAAGCCACTTTTTCAGCGCCCATACCCATGGTTTTCGTGGCGGCTATGCCAGCTCCAGGCACAGCTTGTCGGTGGCACCTATCGCTGGCAAAGGCGACAACATGCAGCGCGACTATTGGTACAGCTCGATGCGCCATCCCAACGACTTGGCCTCCCCCGAAGCGGTGGGCCGCTATGCCGCCGAACGGGCCTTGAGCCGATTGCGCTCGCGCAAGCTCGCCACCATCAGCTGCCCCGTGTTGTTCGAGTCGCCACTGGCTGCGGGCTTGCTCGGCGGTTTGGTCAACGCTTTGAGTGGCTCGGCGCTTTACCGGCAAAGCAGTTTTTTGATGGACTCCTTGGGCAAACAAGTCGCTGCCTCTCATTTACAAGTAAGCGAAGACCCGTTTGTCATGCGCGGCAAAGGCAGCTCACCTTTCGATGATGAAGGCGTCAAAGTCCAAGCGCGTCAGGTTTTGCACAACGGACAGGTAGAGGGCTACTTTCTCTCAAGCTATTCGGCACGCAAATTGGGTATGCAAAACACGGGCAACGCGGGTGGCTCGCACAATCTGGTGATGTCGTCCAGCCAAACCCGCAGCAGCGACAACTTGGAAGCCATGTTGCGCAAATTGGGCACGGGTTTGTTTGTCATCGAACTCATGGGGCAGGGTGTGAACTACGTCACCGGCGATTACTCGCGTGGGGCCAGCGGGTTTTGGGTGGAAAACGGACAAATTGCTTATCCGGTGCAAGAAATCACCATTGCCGGCAACCTCAAGGACATGCTCATGGGCATGGATGCGGTGGGCAGCGACGTCTATACCTTTGGCGGCAAAACCGTGGGTTCGGTATTGATCAACCGCATGAAAGTGGCGGGCTCTTAGCCAGCGCTCAGCCCTTTATTGGGTCAGCACCACCATGGCGTTGTCTTCCCAATGCGCCCACAAACGCTGACCCTCTTCCAAATTTTGATGGTCTTGGTCTCGGTCGGTGTTGGATACCGACACTTTGAGCTTTTGATCGCCCTGCACGCGCAAGCCGTAGCTGGTGTAGCTGCCAAAATAAGACCAATCTTCCAAAATACAGGCCATGACGTTGTGCGGTTTGTTCGGGTCTTCCAGGCTGAGCACCACTTTTTCGGGACGCAAGGCGATAGAAACTGGCATACCCAAGCTGCCAGAAATGCCGTGACCAATATAAAAATCGCCGCTTGCGCTGCTGACCACCACATGGTCGGCTTCATGCACGGTGACCTCGCCATCAAATAAATTGACGTTCCCCACAAAATCAGCAACAAAGCGGCAATTGGGGCTTTCGTAGACCTCGTTGGGCATACCCACTTGCAGCAAGCTGCCCTCGCACATCACCGCGATACGGTCTGCCATGGTCATGGCTTCGTCTTGGTCATGGGTGACCAAGACGCAGGTCACCCCCACTTGCTTGATGATGTTGACCAGTTCGACTTGGGTTTGTTCGCGCAGTTTTTTGTCCAAAGCCCCCAAGGGTTCATCCAGCATCAGCAGCTGCGGGCGTTTGGCCAAGCTGCGCGCCAGCGCCACGCGTTGCTGTTGACCGCCAGAGAGTTGGTGCGGGCTGCGCATGGCAAATTTTTGCAACTGCACCAGTTGCAGCATTTCTTCCACCCGTTGATTCAGTTCATCTTTTGACACCCCGTCGCGGCGCAGACCAAAAGCCACGTTGTCCCACACATTCATATGCGGAAACAAGGCGTAAGACTGGAACATCATGTTCATGGGGCGCTCGTAGGGTGGCAGGTCGGTGACATCTTGTTCGCCCAACCAAACCCGCCCCGAGGTGGGCGTCTCGAAACCCGCCAACATACGCAGCAATGTGGATTTGCCGCAACCGGAAGCCCCCAGCAAGGCGAAAATCTCACCTCGGTCAATGCTCAGGTCGATGTTGTCGACAGCCAAGGTGTAACCAAAGCGCTTGGTTAAACCTTCGACACGTAAAAAAACTTCGGTTTCGTTCATGGCTTGCGACTATAGAGCAAACAGCAAAGCCAGCGGATCAGCCAGCCAAGGCGGCCTTCACAGCCGCGCTGACCAGCCCCATGTCCGCCTTGCCGGCCAAACGGGTTTTCACCGCGCCCATCACCTTGCCCATATCGCCTGCACCGGTGGCGCCGAGTTCGGCCACGATGGCAGCCACCTCGGTTTGGATTTCTTCAGCGCTTAATCGCTTAGGCAAATACACCTCTAAGACGGCGATTTCTGCTGTTTCGATATCGGCCAAGTCTTGGCGCTGCGCGCTTTGGTAGGCGG
>JABMMR010000008.1 GCA_013205525.1 Burkholderiales bacterium
ATGAAAAACTTAGTTTTAGATTCGAATACCCGCGATGCAACTCAAGCATTCAAGGAAAAACTGAGCACTCATTATTTAATAAACCAAACCATACTTTTTGGTAGCCGCGCAAAAAACCAAGCACATTCCGAGAGCGATGCTGATGTAGCTGTTTTACTGTCAGGCGGCAGCGGCGAATTTCTTGATACCAAGTTTTTTATGGATGACTTGGCTTATGAGGTTTTGTTAGAAACAGGCATACGTATTCAGCCTCTGCCCATTTGGCAATCGGAGTGGGATCACCCTGAAATTTATTCCAATCCTCAATTGATTTTGAATATCAAAAAAGAAGGTATCCCGCTTTGACAGGGCTTACTACGCCATGTTTGACGGTGCTTAATGGCTGTTGACCCAATTTTCAACACGCAGTCCTGGGTAATTCACAAAATCTGCTTCGTTGTTGGTGACCAGTGTCACCCCTAAACCCAAGGCATGGGAAGCGATCAACTTGTCAAGGGCGTCACGGCTGCGCCCCTTGAAAGCAGCACGAACAGGGCCATAGGCTTTTGCCGCGTATTCATCAAAGGGCGCGACCGGTAAATCTTCCAACAAATTGGCCAACACGGCGCGGTTGGCAGTTTGTGCCGCTGGCTCCAAGCAAGCAAGGCCAAACTCCAACTCAGCCAAGGTGATGGCCGAAATAAGTACATCACCCACAAAACAGGCTGCAAAGCGCTCACGCACCTCGGGCGGTTGGTGCTTCATGAGGTAGATGCAGATATTGGTGTCGAGCATGTACTTGGCACTCATAAAGCCTCGCGCTCACCCTCGGAGTTTTCGCCGCGACCCTGGGACATAAAGTCGGGTGAAAATTTGGCCAGCGTGCCCAACACATCGCCCATGCGCCGCTTTGCAGGCCGAATACGCAACTCATCGCCGTGTCGCTCGATGACCAAGTCGAGGTCCCAAGTGCTGTAGGCCAGTTCCGCAGGTATGCGAACGGCTTGCGAATTACCGTTTTTGAAAAGTTTGGTGTTAGACATGGTAAACCTCAATAGATGTACATGTACATCTTAATACAAAACAGCAGCTTTTCATGGCCGCTTGGGAAGCTCTAGGGTGCTCAGGGTAGGAGACTTCAATGTCGCGCCCAACAGCGCTTGGGTGGGTGTAACAGCTTGCAAAACCAAGCCCGCGCTGATGGTGGCGCCCACATGAAAAGGCTTGGGTGCTTGGCCGTCCACGCTGATGAGGGCAATCGCATTGCCCTTGGCGGCCATGGCCACGCCCAGCAAACTCAAGCGCAGGGCCACAGGTGCATTGGTCTCGCTGGTGGGGGCAGGCGCGCTGCTGTCACCCAAGACCCTGGCAATGTCGGCGGCCTGCACCACGGCAGCACTGGCGGCTGGCGGCGCTGCCACGCTGTCTGCCAGTGGCTTGTCGTCCTTAGGCCAAGTAGCCAAACCCCAAGCAAGGGCTGACAACCCCAGTGCCGCCCAGACAAGGGTGGTGACCAAGGCGGGCAACCATGTTGTGCCGTTGTTGGTCGGGGGGGGCGATAGGTTTTTTAACATGGGCGCATTATCATGCAGCGATATTGCTTATTTAAGAAAAAAATCCACATGAACCGCCCTGCTACACAACGCCGTCGCCACAACGGCTTTACCTTGATTGAATTAATGGTGGTGCTGGTCATCATCGGCGTGCTGGCTGCCTTGATTGTTCCCAATGTGCTCAACCGCGCCGACGACGCCCGCGTGACCGCAGCGCGCACCGACATCAGCAACCTGATGCAAGCCCTGAAGCTGTACCGCTTGGACAACCAACGCTTTCCTTCCGCCGAGCAAGGCTTGAACGCCTTGGTGGCCAAACCCAGCGCCGGCCCCGAGCCGATCAACTGGAAACCCTACCTCGACAAACTGCCCAACGACCCTTGGGGCCAAGCCTACCAATACCTTAACCCTGGCATCAAGGGCGAGGTGGATGTGCTGTCTTTAGGCGCCGACAGACAAAGTGGCGGCGAAGGCAAGAACGCCGACAT
>JABMMR010000099.1 GCA_013205525.1 Burkholderiales bacterium
CACTTGGTGGGGGGGCTGGCCATCGTAGACGGGCAACACCCGCTCGATCAACAACTCCAACTGCCCGCCACTGGGCTTTTCACCAAACAAACGTGCGGGCACCACCTGCGTGTCGTTGAACACCAGCAAGTCGCCCGAGCGCAGCAGCATGGGCAGTTCTTTAAAGACGCGGTCTACGCCCACAGTGTCACGGCCATCAAGCAAACGCGAGGCGCTGCGCTCTGGGGAGGGCACTTGGGCAATGTGTTCAGGGGGGAGGTAAAAGTCGAAATCGCTCAGTAAATACTGGCGTTCAAGAGAAAAAGTCATGGGCTTGAGGGCTTAACAGGCCCGTTCCAATTAAAGAAGAGTGCATTCTCTCATCCGCCTGCTTGGGGTATGGTGCAATACAGCCTAAATAAAGGGCTGAGCCTATGTTGAACTCGATTGTTTTGATGGTGGTGCAAACCATTGCCAGTGTGTTGGCGGGTCTGTGCCTGTTGCGTGCCTATATGCAGTGGCATGGCCTGCGCATGGGCATGGACAACAACATGGCGCCTTGGGTCATGGGCTTGACCGATTGGCTGGTCCTGCCCCTGCGTCGCGTCTTGCCCAAGGTGGGGCGGGTTGATCTGGGCAGTTTGTTGGCAGCTTTTGCCATCCTGCTGGTGCAAGCCCTGCTGTTGGCTTTGCTGTATGGCGCTGGCCTGAATCCCCTTTCGCTGTTGCTGGGCGCGTTGATCGACTTATTGGCATTGATCCTGTCATCCATGTTTTGGTTGCTGGTCATCGGTATTGTTGTTTCGTGGTTGCGGGTTGACCAAGCCACGGTGTACTGGCTGCAAAGTTTGGTCGAACCTTTGCTGCGCCCCATCAGGCGGTTTATTCCCACTGTGGGCGGGCTGGATTTGTCGCCCATGGTGATGCTGCTGTTGATCAAGGTGTTGGAAATGGTGTTGCATGGCTGGCGCTGGGCCGTCTGAACCCCCCAGCGGCGCTGTCCGCGCTTTGTCGATGCCGCAAAAAGCCTTGCGCAAAATGGGTTTGCTGCGTCCTGTGGATTTGGCCCTGCACCTGCCGTTTCGCTATGAAGATGAAACCCGCCTAAGCCAGCTGTCCGATGCACGCGACGGCGAGGTGGTGCAAATCGAGGCGGTGGTGCAAAGTTGCCAAGTGGTGTTCAAACCGCGCCGCCAACTGCAAGCGGTGGTCGACGACGGCAGCGATACCTGCACGCTGCGCTTTTTCAATTTCTACCCCAATATGCAAAAGGCCTTGGAAGTAGGCCGCCATGTGCGCTTGCGGGGTGAGGTGCGTGGCGGCTTTATGGGGCGCACCATGATGCACCCCACAGTGCAAGCCGCAGGAGCAGCTTTGGCGACCGCGCTCACCCCTGTCTACCCCAGCAGCGCCGAATTGCCGCAAGCGTATTTAAGAAAAGCCGTGTTGGGTGGTTTGGCGCAAGCGCTGCGCATGCAGGCCTTCACCGAAACCATTCCTACACAGCAATTGCCCGCGCACAGCTGGGGCTTGGCACAAGCGCTGCAGTTTTTGCACCACCCCACACCTGATGTGTCCTTGGCGCAACTCGAGGACCACACCCATCCCGCTTGGCAGCGCTTGAAAGCCGAAGAGTTATTGGCCCAGCAACTCTCGCAACTGCAATCCAAGCGCGAGCGGCAGTTACTCAATGCCCCCATGCTGGCGCACAGCCACGAGCCACAAGGCGTACTTACACAGTTGCATGCGACGCTGCCGTTTCAATTGACACTGGCGCAGCAACGTGTGGTGAAAGAAATCGCCAACGACATCGCCCAAGCTGTCCCTATGCACCGCTTGCTGCAAGGTGATGTGGGTTCGGGCAAAACCGTGGTGGCGGCACTGGCTGCCGCTCAGTGCATAGACGCCCGCTGGCAGTGCGCTTTGATGGCACCCACCGAAATATTGGCCGAGCAACACTTTAGAAAACTGATAGCCTGGTTGGAGCCCGTGCTCGCGCCGCTGGGTTTGCAAGTGGCTTGGCTCACCGGCAGCCAAAAGAGAAAAGAGCGCGACGC
>JABMMR010000100.1 GCA_013205525.1 Burkholderiales bacterium
GAATTGGGTGGCGCGCTCGGTTACCCATTTGGCTTGAGAGCGGGAAATGAGTTCACCGCTGAGTTGTGCCAAGCGCACAGGGATTTCAGTGGTGTGAAAAGCGTCTGCGCCGACCTCGGTAGGCTCGAAGTACTTCAGGTACACATCGTTGGCGTTGCGCTGGGTTTGCAATGCAAGGTCCATGCGAACCACGGTCTGCACCGCGCTGGGTTTGAGGCAAGCCTTGGCATCCATCCACGTAAACAGGGGCAGCGCATCCGCTGCATCATGCGGGTCAAAACGCAGGCCACCGGATTCGATGGCAAAGCCGTCCATCATGCGCGAGGACACAAAGATGCCTATGCCCGAATGCCCCTCAGGCGCGGTTGTGAACTTGCCCTTGGCCAATTCCAACACCGCCAAGCGGGTATCGAAAAGTTGAGCAGCGTTTGCAATCTTGGCAAAAATGCCCACCCCATCATCGGCCACAAGCATTTGCAGACGCCCGCCCTGAACATGCATGCCCATGGCGACTTGCTGCGCCTGAGCGTGGTCCAAGGCGTTGTTAAGCATTTCGGTTAAAGCAATATTCGCGAGGTTGCGCACATTGGCGCGCACATCTGCAAGCAATGGCGCCAGATGTTGCTCCCACACCGCCATTTCACCGCCTTGCTGGGCAATGGCTTGCACCGATTGAACAACCAAGCAAAAGCGCATCGCACCCAGCGAATAGGTCTGCCGAGTGCCGCTGCCGTGGCGCTGCAAGTAGCCGCTATCGGCCAACTTCTTGATACGGCGCGACACCGCCACCCGGCTTAAACCCGTTTGCGTGGTCGCCACGCCCGCCAAGCCATCGCCTTGGGCTGCGCAGGCCAAGCTAATTGAATCGTTGAGGTCTAGGGATTGCATCGTGACCAAATCGTTAATAGAAATTAATTGTATCGTTTAATTCTAAATATTGATTCTTAATAAATTGCTTGTGGCGTTTCAAGCTGCAGCTGCGCGATACGCGATAAACAAATCGGCGGGCAAGGGGTGCGTGAGTTTCCATGTAATTTGCATCGGCATCTCAGCTTGGTGGCTGACGAAGCTGGCAGGACCCAGAAAGTAAAAAGCGCGGTCCTCGGCATTGAGCCTCACAAAAACCATGACCTCAGTGCCTTGCTTTCTATGCTGTTGGTATCGCAGGCCAGTAGGTGAATCAGAGGTGGTGCGTGACTGACTTTCCCAATGGAAAAGACTTCTGCTGATCGCGTAGTCACGGTAGCGTGTACTTGGAGAAAACCGCTTCTCGGTCTTGGTCAACGTAATCAGAAAAACATCGCAGCGCTCTTGCCGCATAAATTTCACACCCTCGCGCCATGGCGGGACCTGAATTCGAGCATGCTCGGGAAGGTCCACAGTCGCATCGCCAAAAGCAGCCTGAATTTCGGTTCGGCTGTAGCGGGCATGCACCCTTAGGGGCACATCGATTTTCTCTGTCAATACGTGGCCCAGATGCTGTACGCGTTGTTCAAGCAACCCAAACAATTCCAGCAATTCAGCACGAATCTGCGGATGCGCCCACAACAGCTCTGCACCCTGCGTTACTGAAAGATCCCTTATCTCAGGAATGGACGAGGTCAATGCAGACAACAGCATGCGCAAACAGCGGCCCTGTGACTGACTGAGTTGCGTCACGCTTGGCGGCGAGGTCTGCGCTAGCCATTGCTTGTAAATACTTAGTCTTTCAGGGTCATCCACATGCAGCAGGCGGGTACAGGCTTTACGCAAGGCGGCCTCGTGAGGTCCACTGGGCGCCAACGATTCTTCAGCAACTTCCAGCAATTCACTCCAACACCTGCCATGGGCATAGACATCCTCCAAATCCAGACCGCTTTGCACCAAAAAATTAGCCAAACTAATTGATACACCAGCTTCACGCATCGAGCGAAGTTCGTTGCCCATGCCAACCAGGCCTCTTGGCACTGCATCCCTGAGACTTTGCAACACACGTTCGCGTGCCACGCCTTCAAGCGCCATGTGGCAGCCAGAAGGCAGAAGTGGAAAGCCTTGCTCAACCTGCTCGATTAACTGTTGTCGGGTGCCGCCTAAGAGCGAGCGCAATCGGCGGTCGAAGCTGAACTCCCTCCGATGTTGACCCACAAAATCCAGCACGGTACACATTGCCTTTCCATCATGGCGTCGCAGGCCTCGACCTAATTGCTGCAAAAACAGCGTAGGACTTTCTGTCGGCCTGAGCATCAGCAGTGTGTCAACGGCTGGCACATCCACGCCTTCGTTAAAAAGGTCAACCGAAAAGACAACTTGCAACTCACGCATGGCGAGTTGACGCAGCGCTTGTTCTCGCTCTTCAGTCGACGATTCACCGGACACAGCCACTGAAGCAATCCTGTGGGCATTGAACACCCTAGCCATGAAGTGAGCATGGCTTACAGACACACAAAACCCCAAAGCACGAATATCGGACACGCGATCTACTTTTCGTGTCAATTGCTCAATCACCATGCGCGCCCAGGCATCGTCTGCGGTAAGCAATTGGCTTAGAGCATTGGTGTCATAGCCATGCCCGCGTCGCCATGGAATTTGTCTGAGGTCCGTGTTGTCCCCTATACCGTAATAAGCAAAAGGCACCAAGCGCTGCTTGTCAATCGCGTCCCACAAGCGCAACTCGGCAGCCATGCGACCATCAAACCACTGCGTAACCGATTGCCCATCTGCGCGCTCTGGGGTGGCGGTTAAACCCAGCAACTCTTGAGGTTGAAGATGTGCCAGCAATGCGCCATAGGTTGGTGCAGCCGCATGGTGAAACTCGTCGATCACGACCACATCAAAGTGATTGGCGTCCAGCAAAGACAAGTCCATACGAGACAAGCTCTGAACCGACGCAAACACATGTTCATAGCGTTTGGGTCGCGCACCATCTACCCAAAGCTCGCCAAAAGAAGCGTCGCGCAAAGCGTATTGGAACGTAGCGCGAGACTGCGCCAATATTTCTCTTCTGTGGGCGACAAACAGCAAGCGAGAACGCCCCAAGGTATTGCGCAAACGTGCATAGTCGACAGCAGCCATGACCGTCTTGCCGGTTCCCGTAGCTGACACCAGCAAGTTTCGATGATGCCCGCGTGCACGCTCCAAGGCTATGCACTCGAGCAAATGTTCTTGAAAGGGTTCCAGTCGTAACTCAATGGCTGGCAACACGCCAATCGTTTGCTGAGCGTGCTGACTGCTCTGTCTGGCGAGTTCATCGCGAAATACATTGGAATCAAAATCAATGAACTCCTCGTTGTTCCAGCAGGATTCAAACAATGCTGCCATTCGCTCAAGGACATTGCTGTTGCGTGCGGCTGATACGCGCAGATTCCATTCCAAACCATGTACTTGTGCCGAATGTGTGAGATTGGACGACCCTATGTATCTAGTTGAAAAACCATTGAAACGGTGAAAAATCCATGCCTTGGCGTGCAAGCGGGTGACCGATGTATCGTATGAAACGCGTATCTGAGCTCCCATGTTTTTCAAATCTTCCAGCGCTGCAGGTTCAGTGGACCCGGTATAAGTGGTGGTCAAGACACGCAAGGTTTTGCCAGCCGACAAATGTCTGACCAAAGCGTCACGCATAGGCGCTATGCCACTGCGGAAAATGAACGCCATGATCAAGTCAATGCTGTCAGCAGATGGGATTTCCGAAATCAACTGCGCCCCAAGTCTAGGTTCCCCCGGCGCGTTGGTCATCAAGGCGGTGTCCAACAACGGTACCACTGGTGATTGCAAAGCAGGTGCTGAGCCATCGGGCAATCGTCTTGCCACCTGAGTCAGCAATTCACCAGCATGTGCGGGAACCTCACCCGCCAGAGCATCAAGCTTGCCTTGGAGCGCTTGGACGATCAATTCACTGACCAGCTTTGAGCCTGCGGCTACCCGCTGATCGCCAGGCATAGCCGACAGGACTTTTTCAATCACACGCGACAAGTGCAATGACAATCTGTCTGCAGCTTCGGCTGATTCAAGCTTTTCAAATTGGTGCGACCAGGAACCGTCCAAACCTTTCAGTGCTTCTTGCAAACGGCGTGTGAGGATGGATTCGTAGCTGCCTGGAATCAAGTTCATTTTTTAACCTTGTCAATTCATTTAAGAATCAACTGCCACCTTATTCAATTTGCAGCAACGACTTGATCTTGGCACGCACTTCCTGCAGCACCTCTTCAGAAACCGCTCCTTTGCGTTTGGCTTGGCGAACACGCCAGTCTAAGGAGTTGACGTGTACCCCAAATCCCGCGCCTGACTGACCCGCTATA
>JABMMR010000101.1 GCA_013205525.1 Burkholderiales bacterium
CCGGAAGCCCCCAGCAAGGCGAAAATCTCACCTCGGTCAATGCTCAGGTCGATGTTGTCGACAGCCAAGGTGTAACCAAAGCGCTTGGTTAAACCTTCGACACGTAAAAAAACTTCGGTTTCGTCCATGGCTTGCGACTATAGAGCAAACAGCAAAGCCAGTTGATCAGCCAGCCAAGGCGGCCTTCACAGCCGCGCTGACCAGCCCCATGTCCGCCTTGCCGGCCAAACGGGTTTTCACGGCGCCCATCACCTTGCCCATATCGCCCGCACCGGTAGCGCCCAGTTCGGCCACGATGGCGGCGACTTGGGCGGTAATTTCCTGCTCGCTCAGGCGTTGGGGCAAATACACCTCCAACACGGCTATTTCTGCTGTTTCGATATCGGCCAAATCTTGGCGCTGAGCGCTGAGGTAGGCGGCCACCGAATCTTTGCGCTGCTTGATGAGTTTGTCGACGATAGCGATGACGGTCACATCATCCAACTCGATGCGCTCGTCCACTTCTTTTTGCTTCATCGCCGCTTGCAGCAAGCGAATGGTGCCCAAACGCACACTGTCTTTGGCGCGCATAGCGGTTTTCATGTCTTCGGTGATTTGGGCTTTGAGGCTCATGGCAGTTTCCTAAGGGGTCAGACGAAAAAAAGGCCCGCGCGGGACAAACCGGCGAGCCTGGGAGCCTACAAACCGCAGACCGAGATCAGTACAGTTTTTTCGGCAGCTGCATGCTGCGCACACGCTTGAAATGGCGCTTCACGGCAGCGGCTTTTTTGCGTTTGCGCTCGGCGGTGGGCTTCTCGTAGAACTCGCGGGCACGCAAGTCGGTGAGCAAGCCCAGTTTTTCGATGGTGCGCTTAAAGCGTCGTAAAGCGACGTCAAAGGGTTCGTTTTCTTTTACACGGATGGTGGTCATTGACAACAATTTTCAAAATGTGCGTCCAAAGTTTGAAGAAGATCGGACTTCAAAATCTGGGTAAGCGGTGGGTTCCCAACTTGGATAGGGCTGTTGGGGCTTGAGCCAAAAAGTTTGCCATTATATCGGTTTCAGGCGCTGTGCCAAGGCTTGGGCGCAAGCAAAGGCGCTGGCCCAGGCCCATTGGAAGTTGTAACCGCCCAGCCAACCGGTGATATCAACCACTTCGCCAATGAAATAAAGACCCGGCTGGCGCGACTCCATGCTTTGCTGGGACAGCTCTTTGGTATCCACGCCGCCAGCCGTCACCTCGGCTTTGGCGTAGCCTTGGGTACCCGCCGGCGTGAGTGTCCACTGGCTCAAGGCCTGCGCTAATTGCTGCAAGGCTTTGTCGGGCGTGTCGGACAGGGCGCGTTGCCAAGCGCTGTTTTGCGCCGTCCAAGTGTCGGCCAAGCGGCTGGGCAGCCAAGCCGCCAGCGCATTGGCGACTTGTTTTTTTGACTGTTGCTTGGCCTCTGACAAAGCACTGGCGATATCGGTTTGGGGTAATAAATCGAGTTGAATGGGGCTGCCAGCTTGCCAATAGCTGGAAATTTGCAAGACCGCCGGTCCCGACAGCCCGCGGTGGGTGAACAGCAAATCTTCCTCGAACATCATGCGCTCTTTGCCCGAACCGGTGCTGATGTCCACCGGCAGCGACAGCCCCGCCAGCGTCGCAAACGGCTGCCAATCGCTGGGGTTGAAGGTGAGCGGCACCAAAGCGGGGCGGGGAGTCACAACTTTCAAACCAAACTGTTTGGCAAGGCGGTAGCCGAGATCTGTTGCGCCAATTTTGGGGATGGACAAGCCGCCTGTGGACACCACCACCGCCTTGGCTTGCACCTGACCTTGGCTGGTGGAGGCCGAGTAAGGGTAGGGCGCAGCGTCGTGAAACTGCACATCAAGCAGGCTGCAAGGCTGCCAGCGGGTGACCGCGCCGCCCATGGCGCCGGCTTCGCATTCGCGCAGCAGCATGTCAATCAGGTCTTGGGCGCTGCGGTCGCAAAACAACTGGCCTTTGTGTTTTTCGTGGAAAGCAATGCCGTGTTTTTGCACCAAAGCCACGAAATCGGCAGCGCTGTAGCGGCTCAAAGCGCTGCGAGCGAACTGCGGGTTCTCGCCTAAAAAGTGTTTGTGTGGCGCGCGCGGGTCTATGTCTGTGTTGGTGAAGTTGCTGCGCCCACCCCCCGAGATACGGATTTTTTCGGCCAGCTTGGGGCTGTGGTCCAGCAGCAGCACTTGCAAGCCTTGTTGCGCCGCCACCCCCGCGCAAAACAAGCCTGCGGCCCCCGCGCCGATGATCAGCACATCCACCTGCGTCATGGCTGGTTCAAAAACGCCTCGATGTGTTGCGC
>JABMMR010000102.1 GCA_013205525.1 Burkholderiales bacterium
CGTAAATTCTCTTTGCGCTGGCGTGGTGCTGTTGTGCAGTTGCGCTGCCGCTTCGCAATTGATGTCTTTACGCATCTCGACGTAAGCCCGATAAGCTTCATCGGGAGAATTCAGCAAACTTCGGTTGAGCAATGCAGTGACCTCTTGTTGTGCCCATGCCAAGCCCTGCTGAGATTTAGCGATGCGCTCCAAGGTGCTTACCGTGTCTTGCTGACGCCGCAGACGTTCACCCCAACTTTTTTGCAGGTCAAACTGGGAGTCTTTGGCCAGTTGTTTGACCAAAGCTTTTTGCTTTTTATCCAAGCGGTCATACCAACGCTCTGCGTTTTCTATGCCTTTGTCGACCTCTACCTGCAACTGTTTGTCGGCACTGGCGTCAAGCTTCCATTCCTTGCGGTAATCCCTGTTGTCTTTGTCGTACTGTTGCTCAAGGCGCTGAAGTTGTGCGGGTGTTAACTTCAAGGCCAAGCGGGCAATGGCCGGCGACATTTGTTGCGACAAGGGCGCGAGTGTGTCTTTGAACTCATCGAACAGCGAACAAATTTGTGGCCCAGTCATCTCTTTGGGGGCCAAAATAGCTACTTTTTGAAAAATATCTGCATAGACGGGCAGTTGTTGCTGGCGGTGCCACTGATGCAAGACTTGTAAATCCGCACGCAACTGTTTGTCTTGATCAGAGTTCAGGTCTAAATGCGGGTTCACCCAAGAATAAATCAACAAACTCGGTGCTTGGTTGTAGCCAGTGATCAACAAACTGCAAGCGCTCAGACTGACCAGCAAGCCCAAAGCCAAGAGTTTGGGTACAAGCGCAAAACGGGTGGGAAGCTGATTGATAATCCGAGCAATAAAAGGAAATAAGTTCATGGCATTCGTCGATGTGGTGGTCATGGCAGCGGGCAAGGGCACCCGCATGAAGAGCAGTATGCCCAAAGTTTTACACCGTTTGGGGGGTAGGGCTTTGTTGCAGCACGTGATTGACACTGCTTCACAAGTTCACGCCAGACGGGTGGTGGTCATCACCGGCCATGGTGCTGAGCAGGTCGAGGCTAGCTTAAAACATATCGACCATGTGCAATGTGTGCGCCAAATGCCGCAACTGGGCACGGGTCATGCCATGCAACAAGCCGTGCCGGTTTTGGCAGATGACGGCGTTACCTTGGTGTTGTCCGGTGATGTGCCTTTGATTCAAGCCGATACCTTGAATGCTTTGCTGGCCTTGTGCGATGGTCAGCATTTGGCCTTGCTGACTTTGCAAACCCCCAAGCCCACCGGCTATGGCCGTTTGGTGCGCAACCCGCAGGGGCAGGTGCAAGCCATCGTGGAAGAAAAAGACGCCACGCCCGAGCAGCGTCTCATCCAAGAAATTTACAGCGGCATCATGGCCGTGCCTACGCGCTTGTTGCGCGCATGGCTGTCCCGCTTAGATAACCACAACGCGCAAAAAGAGTACTACCTGACAGACGTGGTGAAGTTTGCTGTGGCTGATGCTTGCCAAGTGCAAGCGCATTGCATCCCCGATGCTTGGCAGGTGGAGGGGGTGAATAACCCTGTGCAATTGGCTGCTTTAGAGCGGGCTTACCAACAACAGCAAGCCCAGCGCTTGATGTTGGAAGGGGTTCGCTTGGCGGACCCTGCAAGGTTTGATTTGCGCGGTCGTCTCAGCTGTGGCCAAGATGTGGAAATCGATGTGAACTGTATTTTTGAAGGCGTGGTCAGCTTAGGCGATGGTGTACGTATAGGCCCCAACTGCCTCATTGCCAATGCCGACATTGGTGCAGGCACGGTGGTGCAAGCCTTTACCCATATCGATGGCGAAACAACCGGCGTCACGATTGGCCGAGACTCTCGCATTGGCCCGTTTGCAAGGCTCAGGCCTGGGGCAGAGTTGGGTGCCGAAGTGCACATAGGCAACTTTGTGGAGGTGAAAAACTCCACCTTGGCCAAAGGTGCTAAAGCCAACCACTTGGCGTATTTGGGCGACGCTACTGTGGGGGAGCGTGTGAATTACGGCGCAGGCAGTATCACCGCCAATTACGACGGCGCTAACAAACACCGCACCATCATCGAAGCTGGTGTGCATGTGGGCAGCAACAGCGTATTGGTGGCTCCCGTCACCATAGGCGCGGGCGGCACCATTGCAGGCGGCTCGACCATCACCAAGGACACGCCAGCAGGTGCACTCACCGTGGCACGGGCTAAGCAAACCAGCATTGCCAACTGGCCGCGGCCGCTCAAAACAAAAAAATAAAGGACTGCAAATATGTGCGGCATCGTCGGCGCTGTCTCGAAGCGCAACATCGTTCCCATTCTTGTGCAAGGTTTGCAACGGCTTGAATACCGTGGGTACGACTCTTGCGGTGTGGCTGTCAACAGCGCACAGGCCCAAATGGGGCAAGCAGCTGGCCTGCAACGCGCCCGCAGCACCTCGCGAGTGGCCGAGTTGGTGGCGCAAGTCAATGATAAAAAAACCGGCCTACAAGGCTTGACCGGCATTGCCCACACCCGCTGGGCAACGCACGGCGCACCTGCGGTGCACAACGCGCATCCGCATTTCAGTCGAGACCGCATTGCCTTGGTGCACAACGGCATCATTGAAAACCATGAAGAATTGCGTGCCCAGTTGCAAGCCAAGGGCTATGTCTTTGTCAGCCAAACCGACACCGAGGTGATGGCGCACCTGATTGATTCGCTTTACCAAGGTGATGTGTTGCAAGCGGTGTTCCAAGCCACCCAACAATTGCGCGGCGCATTCGCCATAGCAGTCATGGCCAAAGACGAACCGCACCGTGTCATTGGTGCGCGTGCTGGTTCACCGCTTATTTTTGGCAA
>JABMMR010000103.1 GCA_013205525.1 Burkholderiales bacterium
GAAGCCTGTTGGCCATTGCTGCGAAAGCACTTCGTCAAAGCCAAACCCGCAGCCATGGTGATCACTGCAGGCCTGCTGGACCCGCGCATGAAGATTGAAATTGAAGTGACAGCGCTGAAAGCTACCTAGCAACAATGTGGCCGCTTCGGCACTTACTGCCTCGCAATAACAGATTCAGTCGCGCAACCTCGCCCATGCCTCTTGGTATTTGTCGGCGGTGAGCGAAATCACCTCGGGTGGCAGGGCAGGCGCCGGTGCTTGCTTGTTCCAAGGCGCGCCATCCACTTGAGAAACATCCAGCCAGTCGCGCAAATACTGCTTGTCAAAGCTGGGGGGGTTGACGCCTTCGCGGTAAGCGTCGGCGGGCCAATAGCGGGATGAGTCGGGCGTGAGCACCTCGTCCATCAGCACCAAGGTGCCTTCGGGGCTCAAGCCAAACTCAAATTTGGTGTCCGCAATGATGATGCCCTTGGCCGCGGCGATGTCGTAGGCCGCTTCATACAAAGCGATGCTGATGTTGCGGATGCGCTCGGCCAAGTCTGGGCCGATCATGGCCACGGTTTGCTCGAAAGAAATATTTTCGTCGTGCTCGCCCATCCCGGCCTTGGCCGCAGGGGTGAAGATAGGCTCGGGCAAGCGAGACGCATTTTGTAAGCCCGCTGGCAGTTTCACGCCACATACCGATAGGCTCTCCTGGTATTCTTTCCAACCACTGCCGGCCAAATAGCCGCGCACCACGGCTTCGACGGGAACAGGTTTTAAACGGCGCACCAGCATAGAGCGCTTGGCCACAAAAGGCTTTTCTGCATCAGACACCACGCTCTCGGGGGCGTCGCCTGTGAGGTGGTTGGGGCAAATAGGGCCCAGCTTGCCAAACCAAAACAGCGCCATTTGCGTCAGCAGCGCGCCTTTGCCAGGAATAGGTTCGCTCATCACCACATCGAATGCGCTGATGCGGTCGGAGGCGACCATCAAGATGCGGTCGTCGCCTACGGCGTAGTTGTCGCGCACCTTGCCGCGCGCCAAGAGGGGGAGAGAGCCTAGGGTGTGGGTGTGCAAGGTGGGGTTCAATGCACCACCTGTGCCAACAAACCTTGGCCGTATTTGGCTGCCATCATTTGCAGCGGCGTGTTTTTGATTTTGGCGCCTTGGCCTTCGCAGCCAAACTCAATGTAGCGTTGTTTGCAAATCTGCTTGGCCGCTTCGCGCGCGGGTTTGAGCCATTCGCGAGCATCGAATTTATCGGGGTTTTCATGCAGAAATTGGCGCACGGCGGCGGTCATGGCTAAGCGGATGTCGGTATCGATATTGATCTTGCGCACACCAAACTGAATCGCTTTTTGAATCTCAGCTACCGGCACGCCGTAGGTTTGCTTCATCTTGCCGCCAAACTTGTTGATGGTGGCCAGCAGGTCTTGGGGCACGCTGGAGGAGCCGTGCATGACCAAATGCGTGTTGGGGATGCGCTGGTGAATGGCTTTGATGCGGTCAATAGCCAAAATGTCGCCGGTGGGCTCGCGGGTGAATTTGTAGGCGCCGTGGCTGGTGCCGATAGCAATCGCCAAGGCGTCTAGCTGCGTGGCTTGGACAAACTGCGCCGCTTCTTCGGGGTCGGTAAGCAACTGCTCGCGGGTCATGGTGGCGTCCGTGCCGTGGCCGTCTTCTTTGTCGCCCTTCATGGTCTCCAAAGAACCCAAGCAACCCAGTTCGCCCTCAACGGTGATACCCAATTTGTGAGCCATTTCCACCACTTCGCGGGTAACTTTCACGTTGTAATCAAAGCTGGCGATGGTTTTACCGTCACCTTCCAAGCTGCCGTCCATCATCACCGAGGAAAACCCCAGTTGAATCGCTCCTTGGCAAATGGCGGGGCTTTGTCCATGGTCTTGGTGCATCACCAGCGGCACATGCGGATAGGCCTCCACCGCGGCTTGAATCAGGTGCTTGATGAAAGGCTCACCCGCGTATTTGCGTGCGCCTGCACTGGCTTGCAAGATAACGGGCGCGCCCACCTCATCGGCGGCCGACATCACGGCTTGGACTTGCTCCAAGTTATTCACATTGAATGCGGGAATACCGTATTGGTGAACTGCCGCATGGTCGAGCAACTCACGCATAGAAACTAAAGCCATAGCTTTTCCTAAGGTCAGTACAAAATAATATTTTAAAGCTAAGACCCCCAAGGCCAAGCGGGTCTACACAACGCGGCAGATCTTCAGCATATTGGTGCCGCCTGGCGAGCCCATGGGCTCGCCACAGGTGATGGCATACACATCGCCCGAATGAACGATGTCGCGGTCTTTTAAATGCGCCTCGGCTTGGGCCAAAGCGGTGTCACGGTCGGCGCTGGTGTCCATCAACATCGCGCGCACATTGCGGTAAAGCGCCATGCGGCGTTGCGTACTCAGCTGGGTGGTCAAGGCGTAAATCGGAATGCGGATATGGTGGCGGCTCATCCACAGCGGCGTGGAGCCCGACTCGGTCAGCGCCACGATGGCCTTGGCGCCCAAATGGTGGGCGGTAAACAGCGCGCCCATGGCGATGGTTTGGTCGATGAAAGAAAAAGTTTTGCCGGTGAAATCGTTATCAAGCCGAGTTTCTTCGGCCTCTTCGGCGGCAAAGCAAATTTGCACCATTTGTTGAACGGTTTCCAAGGGGTATTTGCCCACCGCGGTTTCGGCGCTGAGCATCACCGCGTCGGTGCCGTCGAGTACCGCATTGGCCACGTCGCTGACTTCGGCGCGGGTGGGCACTGGGTTGGTGATCATGCTCTCCATCATTTGGGTGGCGGTGATGGCCACTTTGTCCATTTCGCGGGCCATTTTGATCATGCGTTTTTGCAATGCCGGCACGGCGGCATTGCCCACCTCGACTGCCAAGTCGCCGCGCGCGACCATGATGCCGTCGCTGGCGCGCAAGATCTCTTCCAAATGGGGAATGGCTTCAAAGCGCTCAATTTTGGCAATCAGCCCAGGCTTGTGTTTGAACGGCGCAGCCGCCACATTGCAGAGCTGGCGCGCCATTTCCATGTCAGTGGCATTTTTGGGAAAGCTCACGGCCACATAGTCGGCTTGAAAAGACATGGCGGTTTTGATGTCTTCCATGTCCTTGGCGGTCAGCGCCGGTGCGGTCAGTCCGCCGCCTTGCTTGTTGATGCCTTTGTTGTTGGACAACTCGCCGCCCATCTTTACCGTGGTGTGCACTTGCTCGCCTTTGACGGCGTCGACAGTCAGCACAATCAAGCCGTCGTTAAGCAGCAGCAAGTCGCCGGCTTTCACATCGCGGGGCAATTCTTTGTAGTCCAATCCCACGCCTTGCAAATCACCCAATTCGGTGCGAGAGGCGTCGAGCACAAACTGGGCGCCAGTTACCAGCATGACTTTGCCATCAGCGAATTTGCCCACGCGAATTTTGGGCCCTTGCAAATCGGCCATGATGGCCACGACTTTGCCCGCACGCTGGGCGGCTTCGCGCACCAAGACAGCGCGATCCACATGGTCTTGGGCTTTGCCGTGGCTGAAGTTCAGGCGCACCACATTGACACCTGCGCGAATCATCTCTTCAAGTAGGGCGGGCTCGCTGGAGGCGGGGCCTAGGGTGGCAACAATCTTGGTAGCGTGTTTGGGCATAAAGTGTCTCTGGTTAAATTCGCTGAAGTATTCTCCCATGCGAATATGACGCTATATGTAGAAAAAACCTGCACTTGAAATCGCAGCGCTAGTGGGATGAACAAAATTTGTCAGCCTCGCTCAAGTAACCCCAGTTGCGCCGCGCCTAAAGTGGGGCCATGACCCCATTGAATACACTTATTTCGTCGGCAATCGATGGCATAAAGCCAGACTTCCTCAACACCTTGGCCCAACAGGGCCAAGTTCGCCGCTACCGCAAAAACACCTTGCTCATCCAAGGCGGGGACGTGGGTGCCTGTATTTATATAGTGCTTGATGGCCAGCTGCGCGAGTTCGCCATGTCCCAAGACAGCAAGCCGCGTGAAATTACCCTGTCGATTGCTGTGCGTGGCGATTTATTGGGCTTGCTCGCCATAGAAGGCGGTCCGCATTGCGCCAGCGTCATCACCTTGGGGCCGGCGGTGTGCGCGGTGGTCAGCGTTGAAAGCGTGAGGCAGTTGGTGCAGCAAGACCCCGTGTTGTCCATGGCATTGTTGCAGCGGACTTTGCAGCGCTTGCGCATGGCTACTGAAACCACCTGTTTGGCCTTGTTTTCCGATGCCTACAGCCGTTTGAGCGCTTTGCTACAAAGACAGCAGCAGCCTGCACATGCACCCATGACCCATGCCCAAATAGCCCAGCACATAGGTTGCAGCCGAGAAATGGTCAGCCGCATCCTCAAAGAGCTGGTCCAAGGCGGCTATGTGGTGCGCGAACCCGACAAGCTTTACCGCGTTTGTAGGCGGTTGCCCGCTCGTTGGTAAGGGTAAGTTGGCAAAAAGCTTGATTCGTTACAATTTACCAATATGACTATTCAAGAACAACCCATACCCGTTGATCAGCCCATGCCCCACCGCAAGGTGATTCGCGAATGGCTGATTCCCCTTTCCCACCGAGTCACTGTGCGCGCCTTGCTGCTGCTGCTGCTGGATTTTTCGGTGTGGGGCGCTTTTTTGGCTGGCACCATTTACTTCGAAGCTGTGTGGGCCAAGCTGCTGTGTGGCGTGGCCATGGGTTTTACCATCGGGCGATTGTTCATCATTGGTCATGACGCTTGCCACCAAAGTCTCACGCCACACCGCGGCCTGAACAAATGGATAGGCCGCATCGCCTTTTTGCCTTCACTCACCACTTTCAGCTTGTGGGACATTGGTCACAACGTGGTGCACCATGGTTACACCAATCTCAAAGGCTTCGATTTTGTCTGGGCGCCCCTCACCCAAGAAGAATTTTCCAAATTGTCTTGGCGCGGTCGTTGGCTTGACCGGGCTTACCGCAGCGGCTGGGCCCCGGGCCTGTACTACATGATAGAGATTTGGTGGAAAAAAATGGTTTTCCCCGCGGCCAAAGAAATGCCAACGCGCCGTCCTATCTTTGTTAAAGACAGCCTGTTGATTTCAGCCTTTTCGCTGTTGTGGGTGGCGGGCACGGTGACCGCCGCGCTTGCTACTGAGCAGTCCGTTGCCTTGTTGTTGTTGTGCAGCGTGCTGGTGCCGTTTTTGTTTTGGTGCGCCATGATTGGTTTCGTGGTCTATGTGCACCACACCCATGTCAAAGTCTCTTGGCATGATGACCGCAGCGCTTGGGCCAAGGCTCAACCTTTTGTCTCTACCACCGTGCACCTGACCTTCCCCTTGAAAATTGGTGCACTCATGCACCACATCATGGAACACACCGCCCACCATGTGGACATGAGCATTCCGCTTTATCACCTCAAGCAAGCTCAGGCCAAGCTCGAAACATTGCTGCCAGAGCGCATCATTGTTCAGCCCTTCTCTTGGGGCTGGTATTTTCAAACTGCGCGCGACTGCAAGTTATACGACTTCACCCGCCAATGCTGGACGGACTACAAAGGGCGCGCCACCAGCTTGCCCGCTATGAAGCCCGCCTGATATCCGTCGCGCGCTTTATCAATATCTCAAACGCGGGCAGGGTTTTACCTTCCAGCACCTCTAGGAATGCGCCACCGCCGGTAGAGATATAGCCTATTTGGGGCTCAACGCCGTACTTCGAAATGGCAGCCAAAGTGTCACCTCCACCCGCAATGCTGAAAGCTTCCGAGTCTGCAATGGC
>JABMMR010000104.1 GCA_013205525.1 Burkholderiales bacterium
ATGGCATTCCCGACTTCAAAATGGAAAAAATTCACATTGATCGCCGTGTCGTGCAAATGCAGGCCGAGGGTGTGGTGTTTAAAACCGGTGTGTTGGTGGGCAACTGGCCCAAGGACAGCAAGGTCACCAATTGGGCCAAGGAAACCATCAGCGCTGAGCAGCTGAAAAAAGAATTCGACGCGGTGCTGCTCAGCGGCGGCGCCGAGCAGTCGAGAGATTTGCCCGTGTCCGGACGCGACTTGGCTGGCGTGCATTTCGCCATGGAGTTTTTGCCCCAGCAAAACAAAATCATCGCAGGCGACAAAGTAAAAGACCAACTTCGTGCCGATGGCAAACACGTGATCGTGATTGGCGGGGGCGACACCGGCAGTGACTGCGTGGGCACCAGCACACGCCACGGCGCGGCCAGCGTCACCCAGTTCGAGGTCATGCCCCAGCCGCCCGAGCATGAAAACAAAGCCATGGTTTGGCCTTACTGGCCACTGAAATTGCGCACCAGCTCCAGCCATGAAGAAGGCGCTGAAAAAGGCGTTTTCGAACGCGAATTCGCCATTTCTACCAAAGAATTCATGGGCAAAAACGGAAAAATCACCGGCTTGAAAACCGTGCGCGTCGAAATGAAAGACGGCAAGCTCACCGAGGTTGCCGGCAGCGAAAAAGAATACCCAGCCGATATGGTGCTGTTGGCCATGGGCTTTACCAACCCTGTGGCCACCGTGCTCGACGCTTTTGGGGTGGACAAAGACGCCCGAGGTAATGCCAAAGCGCACACCGAAGAGGGCAGTGGCTACATCACCAATGTGCCCAAGGTGTTTGCCGCAGGTGACATGCGCCGCGGCCAGTCGTTGGTGGTCTGGGCGATTCGCGAAGGCCGCCAAGCCGCCCGTACCATCGATCAGTACCTCATGGGTGAGAGCGAGCTGCCGCGTTAAAGTAGCGGTTTATGTCATCTTCCTCCAGCCCCATGGTCGTTTTACGCGACCTGCACTTCGCTTACGGCGACAGACCCATTTTGCAAGGCGTCAGCTTGGCGTTGCCACGCGGCAAAATCACCGCGCTCATGGGGGCTTCGGGCGGGGGTAAAACCACCGTCTTACGTTTGATTGGCGGGCAGTACAAAGCCCAGTCGGGCAGCTTGTTGTTTGACGGCCAAGAGGTGTCCCAACTCTCCCACGCGCAGTTGTATGCCGCGCGTCGGCGCATGGGCATGCTGTTTCAGTTTGGCGCTTTGTTCACCGACATCAGTGTGTTCGACAACGTGGCTTTTCCTTTGCGTGAGCACACCGATTTGCCCGAGGCCATGGTGCGCGACATTGTGTTGATGAAATTAGAGGCGGTGGGCTTGCGCGGAGCGCGCGATTTGCTGCCCAGCGAAATTTCGGGCGGCATGGCGCGGCGTGTGGCTTTGGCACGCGCCATCGCACTCGACCCCGAGTTGGTGATGTACGACGAACCTTTTGCTGGCTTAGACCCCATTTCTTTGGGCACGGCGGCGCGCTTGATTCGCCAGTTAAACGATGCCTTGGGCTTGACCAGCATCATCGTCTCGCACGACTTGGATGAAACTTTTGCCATCGCCGACCAGGTCATTGTGCTGGCCAATGGGCGTATTGCCGCGCAGGGTACGCCCGATGAGGTACGGGAAAGCCGCGACCCCTTGGTGCACCAATTTGTCAGCGCCGAACCCGATGGGCCGGTGCAGTTCCACTATCCGGCGACAGGCGTTGCCCAAGACTTTGGTGTGCAAGCGCCAGGAGGCGCCAAATGATGCTGCGCGGCTTGGCCCATCTGGGCTGGACACTGCGCGTAGTCGTGGCCGACATCGGTCATGCCACACGCTTGTTCTGCCAGTTGCTGTGTTGTGCGCCAAGCTGCTTGCGACGTTTTGGTTTGGTGCGCGACCAAATGCATTTTTTAGGCAACTACTCACTGGCCCTCATTTCGGTGTCGGGCTTGTTTGTGGGCTTTGTGCTGGGGTTGCAAGGCTATTACACCTTGCAGCGCTATGGGTCGGCTTCTGCCTTGGGCTTGGTGGTGGCGCTGAGCTTGGTGCGAGAACTCGGGCCGGTGGTCAGTGCCTTGTTGTTTGCGGGGCGGGCCGGCACCTCACTGACTGCCGAGATTGGTTTGATGAAAGCCGGCGAGCAACTGAGCGCCATGGAGATGATGGCCATCGATCCGGTGCGGCGTATTTTGGCGCCCCGTTTTTGGGCTGGCGTGCTGGTCATGCCCATACTCTCTGCGGTGTTCAGTGCGGTGGGTATTTTGGGCGGCTGGGTAGTGGGTGTGCTGATGATTGGGGTCGACAGCGGCTCGTTTTGGGGGCAGATGCAAAGCGGGGTCGATGTTTGGCGGGATGTGGGCAATGGCGTGGTGAAAAGTCTGGTGTTTGGCACCACCGTCAGTTTTGTCGCCTTGCGTCAAGGTTTTGAGGCCCAACCCACGCCCGAGGGCGTGGCGCGGGCCACCACCCGAACCGTGGTGCTGGCGTCTCTTAGCGTACTGGCCTTAGACTTTGTGCTCACGGCTTTGATGTTTACTATTTAAGGGGGCTCAAGGAATGCAACGCTCGAACAACGATATCTGGGTGGGTTTGCTGGTGCTCATTGGCGCGGCAGCGCTGCTGTTTTTGGCCTTGCAGTCGGCCAATTTGCTCAGCCTGAGTTTCCAAAAAACCTATCAAGTCACTGCCCTTTTTGACAATATCGGCGGCTTGAAAAAACAAGCAGCAGTGAAAAGCGCGGGTGTGGTCGTCGGGCGCGTTAAAAACATCGTCTTCGATAGCAAAACTTACCAAGCCAAAGTGGTCATGGCGATTGAAGTGCAGCACCAGTTTCCCAAAGACAGTTCTTTGAAAATTCTCACCAGCGGTTTGCTGGGTGAGCAGTACATTGGCATCGAAGCCGGTGCCGAGGAGAAAAACTTGGTCGAAGGTGACAAAGTGCAAGACACCCAGTCGGCGGTGGTGCTAGAGAACCTCATCAGCCGTTTTCTCTACAACAAAGCCGCCGAACCAGCGGCCAACACGGAAGTCAAATAAACATGCAGGGCTTGTCACATCGCTTCTCTTGGCTGCTGATATGCGGCTTTCTGGCCATGACCGGTTGCGCCAGCACCTCGGGTGGCAACCCCATCGACCCATTTGAAACCACCAACCGCCGCATCGACGCCTTCAACGACAGCGTTGACCAAGCCGTGCTCAGACCGGTGGCTAAAACTTACTTCGACTACACCCCCACTCTGCTGCAAACCACCGTGCAAAACTTTTTTGGCAATTTGCGCGATGTGTGGTCGGTGGTCAACAACGGCTTGCAACTTAAGCCCAAGGAAACCGTCGAAACCGGTATGCGGGTGGCTGTCAATTCCGTCGTCGGCTTGTATGGTTTGCTGGATGTAGGAACGCCCTTGGGTTTACAAAAACACCCGGCTGATTTTGGGCAAACCTTGGGTTACTGGGGCATGCCCGCGGGCCCTTATGTGGTGTTGCCCCTGCTGGGCCCGTCCACCGCTCGCGATACCGCCGCGTTACTGGTAGACCGGCAAGGGGATCCTTGGGGCTACATCAATCCCGTGGCCTCGCGCAATCAAGGAACAGTTTTGCGTTTGGTCGACAAAAGAGCCCAATATTTGGGTTTGGACAACCGTTTGAATGAGATGGTTTTGGACAAATACAGTTTTGTCCGCGATGCTTATCTGCAAAAACGCCGAGCGCAAGTGCGGCGCGGACCGCCAACCGACTCAGAAGACGAGCAAGAAAATTTTGATCGACCTGATAAAAAATAATTCAAACACACAATAATGGCTTACATGTTGAAAAAGAAAGAAAGTCTGTCCATGTGGAAAAGGTTTGCCCCAGTTATCTTTAGTCTTTTAGCTGCCTTGCCTGCGCAAGCCGTGCAACAGGCCCCAGATGTCTTCTTGCAAGAACTCTCCAATGAATTGTTGGAAGTGGTGCGCAAAGACCCAGCGGTCAAAGCCGGCGACCTGCAAAAGCTTACCAATTTGGTCGATACCCGGGTATTGCCCAATGTCAACTTTCAGCGCATGACAGCTTCTGCGGTGGGTCCCGCTTGGCGTCAAGCCACGCCAGAGCAGCAAAAGCGTCTGCAAGAAGAATTCAAATTACTTTTGGTGCGCAGTTATTCTGGCGCCTTGTCGCAGATCAAAGACAACCAATCCATCGTGGTCAAGGGCTTCAAGGGCAACCCAGAAGACAGCGAGGTGGTGGTGCGCTCGGAAATCCGTGGCGGCAAAGAGCCCTTGCCTTTGGATTACCGGCTGGAAAAAAGTGCCGACGCCCCAGGGGGCTGGAAGATTTACAACTTCAATTTGCTGGGTGTGTGGTTGGTGGATAACTACCGCACCCAGTTTGCGCAAGAAATCAACGCTAAAGGCATAGACGGCTTAATTACCACCTTGGCTGAGCGCAATAAATCCAATAGTCGCAAATGAGTGATAGCGGCGTTTTTCAGTTGCCGGCGCTTCTCACCCATGACCAAGCAAGGGCGGTGGCCACACAGGTTTGCAACTTGGTGCGCACCCAACCCTCGCTGCAAATTGACGCCTCTAAGTTGACACAATTTGACTCCTCGGCTTTGGCCGTGCTCTTGGCGGGCTTGCGCGAAGCGGCCCAGCACCAGCATGCGCTTAAAGTCAGCGGCCTGCCAGCCAAGGCGCTGGCCTTGGCCCGCGTCTATGGCGTAGAAAACCTGCTTCATTTACAGTCATAGTCTCAGTCAAGCGCTAAGCCTTAGAATCAAAGGCTTGACATATGACAGCTATCTCTTTTCAGTCGGTTTCTAAAACCTTCAACGGCGCGCGTGGCGCTTTCAAGGCGCTCGACGGCATCAGCTTCGATATCCAAGAAGGCGAATTTTTCGGCTTGCTCGGGCCCAATGGCGCGGGCAAAACCACGCTCATCAGCATCTTGGCTGGCCTCATGCAACCCAGCAGCGGGCGCGTTCAGGTGCATGGCTTGGATGTGCAAACCCAAGCCGCGCAGGTCCGTAAGATTTTGGGCGTGGTGCCCCAAGAACTGGTGTTTGACCCGTTTTTCACTGTGCGCGAAGCCCTGAAGTTTCAGTCAGGTTATTTCGGTATCACCCGCAACGACGCTTGGCTAGACGAACTCCTCGACTGCTTGGGGCTGGCCGACAAGGCCGACCACAATATGCGCCAACTCTCGGGCGGCATGAAGCGGCGGGTGCTGGTGGCCCAAGCCTTGGTGCACAAACCTCCCGTCATCGTGCTGGATGAACCCACGGCGGGTGTGGATGTGGAGTTGCGCCAAACCCTGTGGCAGTTCATTGCCCGCTTGAACCGCGAAGGCCACACCGTGCTGTTGACCACCCATTACTTGGAAGAGTCCGAAGCTTTGTGCGCGCGCATTGCCATGCTGAAAAATGGACGGGTGGTGGCGCTGGACAACACCTGCGACTTACTGAAAAACGCCTCCAGCAATGTCTTGCGCTTTAAGCTTGATGAACAACTGCCGCCCGAATTGGCCGTGCAAGCAAGGGTCACCGGCCGCATTGTGCAGTTCCCCGCGCACGACGCGGCGCAAATCGAGCACTACTTGGCGGCCTTGCGCCAAGCAGGTTTGGTGGCCCAAGACGTGGAAATTCGCAAAGCCGATTTAGAAGACGTGTTTTTGGATGTCATGGGAGCCGCGTCATGATGGGTTGGCAAACTTTGTTTTACAAAGAAGTGCTGCGCTTTTGGAAAGTCAGCGCCCAAACCATTGCCGCGCCGGTGCTCACAGCTCTCTTGTACATGCTGATCTTTGGGCATTTGCTGGAAGGCCGCATCACGGTTTACGACAGTGTCAGCTACACCGCTTTTTTGGTGCCAGGTTTGGTGATGATGAGCTTGCTGCAAAACGCCTTTGCCAACAGTTCTTCCTCGATGGTGCAAAGCAAGATGATGGGCAACTTGGTGTTTATTTTGCTCACTCCCTTGGGACACTGGAGCTGGTTTGCCGCCTATGTGCTCGCCGCGGTGGTGCGCGGCATGGCGGTGGGCTTGGGTGTTTTGCTGGTCACTGTATGGTTTGCGCCACTCACCGTGGTTTGGCCGGTTTGGATTGTGGTGTTTGCCTTGTTGGGTGCGGCCATGCTGGGCACCTTGGGGCTGATTGCGGG
>JABMMR010000105.1 GCA_013205525.1 Burkholderiales bacterium
AAGGTCCCAGGCATGCGCGACAGCATTGTGCAAGGCGCTGACAGCGTCACCGACATGGCGCTAGAGGCGTTTTAAATCCCCGCTCTTTATCGGCCCCTTCACCAGCATCAAAGAAAAACCGTATGTCCAAACTACCTGCCGTCCTGGCCTCCGTGCCTTTCCCCGTCATCGGCTCGCCGCTGTTCATCATCAGCAACCCCAAAACCGTTATTGCCCAGTGCATAGCCGGCATAGTGGGTTCCATGCCGTCTTTGAATGCCCGTCCTGTATCGCAACTCGACGAGTGGTTGGCCGAAATCACCGAGGCCCTGGCCGCGCACAACAAGGCTCATCCTGACAACCCTGCCGCGCCTTATGCCATCAACCAAATCGTGCATAAAAGCAATGACCGCCTAGAAGAAGATATGGCCCTGTGTGTGAAATACAAGGTGCCCATCATCATCACCTCTTTGGGAGCACGCGAAGAAATCAACCAAGCTGCGCACAGCTATGGCGGCGTGGTGTTGCACGACATCATCAACAACAAGTTCGCTCACAAAGCGATTGAAAAAGGCGCGGATGGTTTGGTGGCCGTGGCCGCGGGTGCCGGCGGTCATGCGGGTGTGAAAAGTCCGTTTGCGCTGGTGCAAGAAATTCGCCAGTGGTTTGACGGCCCCTTGGCCCTCAGTGGCTCCATCTCCAGTGGCAGTGCCATTTTGGCTGCCCTGGCCATGGGTGCCGACTTCGCCTACATCGGTTCGGCCTTTATTGCCACCGACGAAGCACGAGCAGCCCAAGAGTACAAACAAAGCATCGTCGACAGCAATTCCGACGATATTGTTTTGAGCAGCCTTTTCACCGGCGTTCATGGCAACTATTTGGCGCCGTCCATTCGCAACGCTGGCATGGACCCCGACAACTTGCCCGAGAGCGACCCCAGCAAAATGGACTTTGCTGGCGACAAAACCAAAGCATGGAAAGATATTTGGGGTTGTGGTCAGGGCATTGGCGCTATCACCAAGGTGCAGTCCACGGCCGACTTGGTGGCCCAATTCAAGCGTGAATTCGCCGAGGCGAAGGCTACCTTGATGGCATAAAAAAAGACCCCAGTAGGGGCCTTGTTTTTTGCTAGGGCGAAACTGCTTCAACCAAAGTGGCAAATGTAGTGGTAAGCCTGATCTACTTTAATTTCAAATGACGAGTTGGCCCCCACACTGAACTGGTCGCCAGCAGCAGCGTGCTGCCATGCTTCGCTGCTGGCCAATTTGTATTCGCAAGCGCCAGCCACGCATTCCATGATTTCAGCAGCAGCGGTGTTGAAAGTCAGGTGCGAAGGCAGCACCACCCCCACCGATTTTTTTTCGCCGTTGGGCAGGGTGACAGTGTGGCTAACGCATTTGCCATCAAAAAATACATTGGCTTGAGTGGCGATGCTCGCGCCCAGCAGTTGTTCGGTGACCATGGTCAGGCTTTCTTTTTAAGGGTGGTTTTGCGAGGGGCGGTTTTGGCAGCGCGGGCGGCGCGCTCGTTTTTCAGGTTGCCAGCGATGCGCATGCGCAAAGCGTTGAGCTTGATGAACCCACCGGCGTCGGCTTGGTTGTAAGCGCCGCCGTCGTCGTCAAACGTGGCGATGCGGGTGTCAAACAAGCTGTCGGTTTTGCTCTCGCGGCCCACGCACATGATGGTGCCCTTGTAAAGCTTCAAGCGCACCTTGCCATTGGCGGTGGCTTGCGAGGCGTCAATCAGGCCTTGCAACAGTTCACGCTCGGGGCTGAACCAGTAGCCGTTGTAAATCAGTCTGGCGTAGCGCGGCATCAAGTCTTCTTTCAGGGCCAGTACTTCGCGGTCCAAGGTGATGGACTCGATAGCGCGGTGACCCGACAACAAAATCGTGCCGCCTGGGGTCTCGTAACAACCACGGCTTTTCATGCCCACATAGCGGTTTTCTACCTTGTCTAAGCGACCAATACCGTGTCGGCCGCCCACTGTGTTGAGGTGTGTCAGCACCTTGGCCGCACTCATGCGCACACCGTCGATGGCCACCACGTCGCCGTGTTTGTAGGTGAGTTCTATGACTTGCGCTTTGTTGGGCGCTTTTTCGGGGCTGACAGTTAAGCGCCACATGCTGTCCTCGGGCGCGTAATTGGGGTCTTCCAAGATGCCGCCCTCGTAGCTGATGTGCAGCAAGTTGGCGTCCATGGAGTAGGGCGCTGGGCCTTTGCGTTTGGCACCGTCCACGGGGATGCCGTGTTGATCGGCGTAGCGCATGAGCTTTTCACGCGAGAGCAAATCCCATTCACGCCAAGGCGCAATGATCTTTACATTGGGCATCAGGGCATAAGCGCCCAACTCGAAACGCACTTGGTCATTGCCTTTGCCTGTCGCGCCGTGGCTGATGGCGTCAGCCTTGGTTTTGCGGGCAATTTCTACCAAGCGCTTGGCAATCAAAGGGCGGGCGATGGAGGTGCCCAAGAGGTACTCGCCCTCGTAAAGTGCATTGGCGCGGAACATGGGGAAAACAAAGTCGCGCACAAACTCTTCGCGCAAATCTTCAATAAAGATATTGCTGGGCTTGATGCCCATTTTGATGGCCTTGAGGCGAGCAGGCTCGATTTCCTCGCCTTGGCCAATGTCAGCGGTGAAGGTGACAACTTCGCAGTGGTATTCGTCTTGCAGCCACTTCAGAATGATGGAGGTGTCCAAGCCACCCGAGTAGGCGAGAACGACGCGTTGCGGGGCATGGGATTTGCTGGAAATGGGCATAGGACGGGTCTGGTTAGGCAAAGCGGCGATTCTAGGCCACCGCATTGCCCAAGCAAGGCTTGCGGAAGATGAAAAAAACCGCCTAACTAGGCGGTTGGTGGAGTTGCTGTGCCGATCAGAAGCTTTGCGGCGCTGAACCCAAGGGCGGGATGGCGTTTTGCGCGGGATAGGGCACGCTGGGCGGCGCCGACTGTGTGGAAGAAATCATGGGGGTGACTTGCAAGCGCACGGTGGGACCGGGGTCTTGCGGCATTTGCACGTTGTACTGCTTGCCGTTGAACTCGTAGACCACGTTATAGGCTATGGTGCGATTTTCATAAAAATTTTGGGTGCTGCAAGTTTGCACAGTGCGCATTTCGGTAGGCGGCGCACCTTCTATGCGGTCACCCAAAATGGCGCCACCAATCAGGCCGATGGCTGTGGCCAAGGCGTTGCCTTCACCTTTACCTATGGCGTTACCCACCACACCGCCAGCAATGGCGCCCATGGCAGAACCTGCACCAGATTTTTGGGCTTGTGTCGCCACTTGTTGCTGGGTGCATACCTGACGCGGCACAGCCACTTGTTGAATGATGGGCATGGATGAAACAACACGGCCCACTTCTTGCGCGCCAAGCATTGGGCTAAAGGAGGCGGTTACCACCAAAACAAAGGGAATAAAACGTGACATGAGGTCTCCAATAAAAATGAAACGAGGTTTCAACGTGCCAACAAAGCTGCCGGTTGACCCTGTCGAAATTTTAGCTGGTAATGGTTCGGAGACAATGGCCTGATGAATCTTCAGGAATGGCTTTCCCATTGTGAGCGTTTACACCCGCAAAACATCGATATGGGCTTGGAAAGAGTAACTGCGGTTGCCAAGGTGATGGGACTGACTTTTGACTGCCCTGTCATCACCGTGGCGGGCACCAACGGCAAAGGCTCTACCTGCGCCATGCTTGAATCCATTTTGCGTGAGGCGGGGTATCGCACCGGGCTTTTTACCTCGCCGCATTTGGTGTATTTCGAAGAGCGTTGCACTTTGCTGGGTAAAACCGTGGCTTCCTCGGTTTTGGTGGCGCATTTCGCCAAAGTCGAGGCCATGCGCGGCGACATTTCT
>JABMMR010000106.1 GCA_013205525.1 Burkholderiales bacterium
CTCGACACTGCTGGTGGAGGTAAGCGGGAGCGAACCGCTGACCTCTGGCATGCCATGCAAGCGCTCTCCCAGCTGAGCTATACCCCCGGCAAATATCGAGTCTGCGATTATAGCCAAAAAACTCATGCCCCCTTCAACCTCTGTAAAACAACTTCACGCGAGAACAAGGCCAGTACCGCATCCAAAGAAGGGGTTTGCGGTGTACCCATCAACAAAACGCGAACCGGCATGGCGAGTTGCGGCATCTTCAAACCAGATTGTTGTAAAAGTTCTTTCAACACCAAAGCAATAGACAACTTGTCCCATGAGCAGACGTTTAAAGCTTGTGTCAAGGACTGCAAAACGGGTTGAATATCGGCAGTGAGAAATTGCGCTGCGTCTTGTTCGCTGACGGTGACAGGTAAATAAAAGCGTTTCACCCAATCGACCAATGCCAGCGTGGTGTCACACCTGTCTTTGAACACATCGCACATCGCGGGCAAGCGTTGGTCAGTTGTCACGCCCATGGCTTGCAACAAGGGGTTGACCCAGTCAGACAAAGCCTCCCCACTCATGGCTTTTAAGTGCTGCGCGTTCACCCAGCGCAGTTTGGCTTCATCAAACTGCGCAGCACTTTTGCCTAAGTGGTCTAGGTTGAACCACTGCACAAATTGTTCGCGGCTGAAGATTTCATCGTCACCATGGCTCCACCCCAAACGTGCAAGGTAATTCACCATGGCCTCGGGCAAGAAACCTTCATCGCGAAACTGCGTCACCGGCTTGGCGCCAGTGCGCTTGCTCAGTTTGTCGCCTTGCTCGTTAAGCACGGTGGGCAGGTGGGCGTACACCGGTGGCTCATGCCCCAAGGCGCGAAAGATGTGAATTTGACGCGGCGTGTTGTTGATATGGTCGTCACCGCGAATCACATGCGTGATGGCCATGTCGATATCGTCCACCACCACGCAGAAGTTGTAGGTGGGTGTGCCATCTGGACGCGCAATGACCAAGTCGTCTAGTTCGGTGTTGCTGATCTCAATGCGACCCTTCACCTTATCGTCCCAAGCAACCACACCAACCAATGGCGTTTTAAATCGCAGCACGGGTTGCACGCCCAAGGGAACAGCAGGCAAAGTCTTTCCCTCTTCAGGGCGCCATGTGCCGTCGTAACGCGGCTTTTCTTTGGCGGCCATTTGGCGCTCGCGCAGTGCATCTAGTTCAGCCACGCTCATGTAACAGGGGTAGACATGGCCCGCAGCCACCAGTTGCGCCAGCACTTGCTTGTAGCGATCCATGCGCTGCATTTGGTAGAAAGGGCCTTCGTCATAGTCCAAACCTAACCAAGCCATGCCTTGCAAAATCACCTCCACGGCCTGTTGCGAGGAGCGTTCTACATCGGTGTCTTCAATGCGCAAAATAAACTTGCCACCGGTGGCTCTGGCAAACGCCCAAGGGTAAAGCGCAGAACGGATATTGCCCAAATGGATGAAGCCCGTCGGCGACGGTGCAAAGCGTGTACGGGTGGTCATGCAGTAGCTGAAATCAAATCAAGGCCACGCGATATATCAGCCTTGAGGTCATCCAGATGCTCTAGGCCCACGGCAATACGAACCAAGCTTTGTTGTATGCCAGCGAGTTGCCGATTAGCCTCGGTCAAGCGCCCGTGCGAGGTGCTGCCGGGGTGGGTGATGATGGTTTTCACATCACCCAAGTTGGCGGTGATAGACATCAGTTGGGTGCTGTCGATGACGGTGAAAGCGTTGGCACGTCTGTGCTCTGCAGATTCGCCCACCACATCGAAGGACAGCACAGGCCCGCCCATGCCCGACTGCTGGGCCATGGCCAAAGCATGCTGAGGGTGACTGGCCAAGCCAGGGAAATACACCTTGGCAACTTTGGGATGATTTTCCAACCACTGCGCAAGTTCTAAAGCTTGGGCAGACTGCGCCTTCATACGCAATGACAAGGTCTCTAGGCCCTTGAGCACCACCCAAGCATTGAAGGGCGACAAACTCATGCCGGCACTGCGCATCACAGGAATCAATTTATCTTTCACCATCTCGTTAGTGGCACACAAAGCGCCTGCCACCACCCTGCCCTGACCATCCAAGTATTTGGTGCCCGAATGCACCACCACATCAGCACCCAAGGAGATGGGCGTTTGCAAAGCAGGTGTGCAAAAACAGTTGTCCACCGCCAAAACAGCGTTCGCCCTTTTGGCAATCTGCGCCAAGGCGGCAATGTCACACACTTCGGTCAAAGGATTGGTGGGTGTTTCGGCAAACAGCAAACGGGTGTTGGTTTGTAGGGCGTTAGACCATTCGCTTAAATTGGTTTGCGACACAAAAGTGGTTTGAACACCAAACTTTGCAAATTCCGTGCTGAGTAATTTGTGCGTGGACCCAAACACCGAATGCGAACACACCACATGGTCGCCGCTTTTCAGCAAGGCCATGCAGAGCAACAAAACCGCAGCCATGCCGCTGGCCGTTCCCACACAAGCTTCAGAGCCCTCAAGTGCTGCCAAGCGCATCTCCATGCTGGTAACAGTGGGGTTGGTAAAGCGCGAATAGATGTAGCCGTCTTCATCGCCTGAAAAACGACGCGCGGCGGTTTCACTGTCGGGCTGCACAAAGCTGGAGGACAGGTAAAGCGCTTCAGAGTTTTCGCCGTACTGGGATCTGTCTACCGCGCTGCGAACAGCCAGCGTGTCGATATGTAAGTTGGGAGGTAAAGCGCGTTCGGTCATAAAGTTTTAATGATTGGCATTGGGCAAAGCCAGACGCGAATTATCCTCGGCATCTTCTTCGGTATTTACACGTTGTTGGTTGAGCCGGGCAATATCGGCTGCGGTGATGTCGCCCGTGATGTAGACACCGTCAAAGCAAGAGGCATCAAAGCCCTTGACCTCCGGCGAACCCGCCAAAGCCGCTCTAGACACAGCCTCGCGCATGGCACTGACCTCTTGGTAAATCAGCGCATCACAACCGATGAGCTGGCGAATGTCTTCCACGCTGCGCTCATGGGCCACCAGCTCTTCGGGGGTGGGCATGTCTATACCGTAGACATTCGGATAGCGCACAGGCGGGGCGGCGCTGGCCAAATAGACTTTGTTGGCGCCTGCGTCTCTGGCCATTTGCACAATTTCTTTGCTGGTGGTGCCACGCACGATGGAGTCGTCCACCAACAATACATTGCGGCCTTTGAATTCGCTCACGATCGCATTGAGTTTTTGGCGCACCGAGCGCTTGCGAACCGCTTGCCCAGGCATGATGAAGGTACGCCCCACATAACGGTTTTTGACAAAACCTTCGCGGTAAGGCTTGCCCAGCAAATGCGCCAACTGCGTGGCGCTGGGGCGGCTCGACTCGGGGATGGGAATCACCACATCAATTTCAGACGGCGGCAAGGTTGACACCACCCGTTTGGCCAAGGTTTCACCCAAATTGAGCCGCGCTTGGTACACCGACATGCCGTCCATGGTCGAGTCGGGTCGGGCCAAGTAAACAAACTCAAAAATGCAAGGCATCAACTGTGGGTTGGCGGCGCATTGTTTGGCGTGCAACTGGCCGTTTAAATCAAAAAATACCGCCTCACCTGGCGCCACATCGCGCTCGAAATGGTGACCAGTTCCTTCCAAAGCCACCGACTCACTGCCCACCATCCAAGTGCCGTCTGCGCCCTTACCCATGCACAAAGGCCGAATGCCAAAAGGATCGCGAAAGGCCAACAGCCCATGACCTGCAATTAGCGCCACCACCGCATAAGAGCCCTTAACGCGCTTGTGCACACCTTCAACCGCAGCAAACACATCAGCCGGGGTTAAGACCACGCCGCGGGTGGTTTTCTCCAATTCGTGGGCCAACACATTCAACAGCACTTCGGAGTCGCTCTCGGTATTGATATGGCGATGGTCGGTTGAAAACAATTCTTCTTTCAAGGCTTGGGCGTTGGTTAAGTTGCCGTTGTGCACCAAGACCAATCCAAACGGCGCGTTCACATAAAACGGCTGCGCTTCTTCTTCGCTGTAGGCATTACCGGCAGTTGGGTAGCGCACTTGTCCCAAGCCAATATTGCCGGGCAAGGCACGCATATTGCGCGTTCGAAACACATCGCGCACCATGCCTTTGGCTTTGTGCATGAAAAACTTTTGTTCTAACTGGGTGACGATGCCCGCCGCATCTTGCCCACGGTGTTGCAACAGCAGCAAGGCGTCGTAAATAAGTTGATTCGCCGCTGTTTGACTGACCACACCCACAATGCCACACATCAGAACACCCAACCTTCCAGAGGAACAGGTAAAAAGGGCTTGAATAATTCAATGCCTTTATGGGCCATTTGAACCACCCAAGACGATTGCCACAAAGGGTCATTGGCTGCCGGTGTCAAGCGCACCAAGATGGCAAAAACCATCAATGCCAAGGCCGCGCGCAGGAGGCCAAACACGGCTCCCAACAAGCGATTGAAAACCCCCAAACCCACCAACGATAACGCGCCACTGAGCAGGGATGAAAAAACACGACACACCAGCCAAACCGATACAAAAACCAAAACCCAGGCCAATATATAAGCCACCGCAGGAGTTGTGTCGCTTAAATTCAGCCAGCGCCGGACATCGACAGCGAAATAGCTGGCAATGGGAAAACCGGCTAACCATGCCAGCACTGAAAAAGACTCCTGAATCACACCACGCCACAAACCCAACACCACAGATATGGCTGTCAAAGCCAGCAAGACCAGATCCAGGGTGTTCATCTCTTCAAATCGTCAGCACCGTAGCACTGAGTTGCAAAGACTTGATTTTGTCGACAGTTTTTTGCGCTTCTTCTTTGGTGGCAAAGGGGCCCACGCGCACACGGATGCGCTTTCCCTCTTTGGTTTGGGCGATATGGGTGTAAGTTTTGATGCCAGCTTTTTCTAGCTTTGCGCGAACTTCTTTGGCCTTGCTGTCTTGCTCAAAAGCGCCCACTTGCACAATAAAACGCAGAGCAGCGTCATCGGGCTTGGTTTTGGGCTCGGGTTTAGCGGGCAGTTCTTCCTCTATGGCTTGCGGCGGAGAAGGTTTTTCAACCACCTTAACAGGCTGGGTGTTGGCAGCTAAATCAGCATCGGCCACGGGAGCAGGCACCGCAGCAGCAGGCGGCGAAGGTGGCTGGTTTGGAAGAACTCTTTCTCTGTCCGGCATATCGATGCGGATGTCGGGGGCGACTTCCCTAGGCTTGGTATCAAACACCAAAGGAAAACCAATCACGGCCAACAAAACCAACACAGTTGCGCCAATCAGGCGGTGGCGTGCTTGCCTGCGTAAGACATCGAGGCTTTGAGCGGCCATGCCATCAGCATTTTTATCATCTGCCGAAGCATTGCCAGAGGAGCGGGACTTGAAAAATGCCATGTCAGTCAGGTGGGCTTTGGGCAGAAAGGCGGCCCGCTATGCCGTGCTCTAAAACACCGCCAACGGTCAGGAAAGAACCAAAGACCAGAATTCTATCAGTGGGGTCTGCGTCTGCCATTGCCTGGGTCAATGCCGAAGAGGGGTCAGCAAAAATTTGAGCCTTTTGAACTGCGGGCGGCGAAGTGGCTTGCCACACCGACTGCAAATGCAAACCCGTGGCCGCCCGTGGTGAAGGCAGGTCACAAAAATACCAGTGATCAACCAAAGGCTGCAAGCGTTGCAACATGCCTTGCAAATCTTTGTCGGCCATCGCCCCCATCACTGCGCGGGTGACGGCGAAGTAGCCCATGGCGTCCAGGTTGTGTGCCAAGGCGGCAACCGCATGCGGGTTGTGCGCGACATCCAACACCAAGGCCGGCTGCCCTGGCAACATCTGAAACCGCCCAGCCCATTCAACGCGAGACAGCCCTGAGCGAATGGCTTGCGCGGTCACTGGCAAGCGCTCTCGCAAGGCCTGCAAAGCCGCGAGAACGCCGGCTGCATTGACAAGTTGATTCACCCCCCGCAAAGCCGGATAAGCCAAACCCGCCCATGTGCGTCCGGCACCAACCCAGCGCCACTGCTGCTGGTCGCCCGCGTAATGAAAGTCAACGCCGGATTGCCAAACCACGGCCCCCACGCTTGCCGCGTGTTGCGCCAAGCTGAGCGGCGGATGCGGGTCGCTGACGATGACGGGTTTGGCGCTGCGCATGATGCCGGCCTTTTCACGGCCTATGCTTTCGCGGTCAGGGCCCAGCCATTCGGTGTGGTCGATGTCTATGCTGGTGATGATGGCGCAGTCGGTGTCAATCACATTCACCGCATCCAAACGCCCACCCAAGCCCACCTCCAAAATCACCACATCGAGTTGAGCGTCGGCCAAGCAGCTCAAAATAGCCAGTGTGGTGAATTCAAAATACGTGAGAGAAATGTCGCCGCGCATGGCCTCGACTTTGGCGAAATGCGCCACCAAAACCGAGGAAGCCACGGTTTTACCCAGCAAAGTGCAACGCTCTTCGAAATACACCAAATGCGGCGAGGTAAAAAGCCCGGTGCGATAC
>JABMMR010000107.1 GCA_013205525.1 Burkholderiales bacterium
ACATCGGTGTAGGTAAAACGCGCATGACTGTGCATGACCGCTTGGTAAAACTGGTAGGCATGAACTTGCCCCGCTTCATCGACAAGCATGTCGCACACCATACAAAGACGGTCAACCAATGGGTTGAGTGAGCACAAACCATTGGATAATTTTTCGGGCAGCATGGGGATCACGCGCCTAGGGAAATAAACGCTGGTTGCTCGCTCGTAGGCGTCTATATCGATAGCACTACCTGTTTCAACGTAATAGCCCACATCTGCAATAGCCACCAGCAAGCGCCATCCTTTTTGCTTGCCAAACGTAGCGGGCTCGCAGTAAACGGCATCGTCAAAGTCGCGTGCATCTTCACCATCGATAGTGACCAGCGCAATATCGCGCAGATCGATACGGTCAGCCAAGTCTTTGGCTCTGACCTTGACCGGTAAGTCGCCAGCTTGCGCAAGGCAAGCAGCAGAGAATTGATGGGGGACGCTGTATTTGCGAACCGCAATTTCAATTTCCATTCCCGCGTCATCCATTTCACCCAAAACTTCTTTGACGCGGCCCACGGGCTGACCAAACAAGCTAGGCACCTCAGTCAGTTCGACAACAACGACTTGACCGACTTGGGCATTGCCCGTCGCAGCTTTGGGAATCAGAATGTCTTGCCCATAGCGCCGGTCTTCAGGCGCCACCAACCACACACCGCTTTCTTGCAGCAAGCGTCCAATAATGGGTTGCTGAGGCCTGTCAAGGATTTCGACAATGCGCGCTTCTGGCCGACCTTTGCGATCGAAACGCGTGACTCTTGCAATGACTCGGTCTCGGTGAATGACAGCCCGCATTTCATTGGCGGGCAAATACACATCGGTTTGGCCGTCATCGCGCTGTATAAAGCCGTGCCCATCGCGATGACCCTCTACTGTTCCCTCGAAGGTTTCGAGGAGTCCAGCGCTTGGAGTTGATTTTTGTTTGATAGAATCCTCTGCTTTCCTGAAGGCCCAGGTGGCGGAATTGGTAGACGCACTAGTTTCAGGTACTAGCGAGTAACTTCGTGGGGGTTCGAGTCCCTTCCTGGGCACCAATCTTAACGAACATTAAACAGGCATCCCCATCAAGTCATGGCCTTGAGCTTCAAGGATACGCACCTTAATGAAGTCTCCAACCCGATAGCTTTTACTTAATTTTTCAGGCGGGAGTAAATGCACAACACCGTCAATTTCTGGCGCGTCTGAATAGGTTCTACCTACACCGCCTTGTTTACCGAGCGCTTTGGAAGAATCTACCAATACTTGCATGATGGAACCCACACGGCGTTGAAGTTTTTGAATCGATATTTTTTCGGCCACTTGCATGAAGCGCGCACGTCGCTCTTGCCTAACTTCCATCGCAAGCATGCCCGGTAAATCATTGGCTGTGGCGCCGTCAACCGCACTGTAGGCAAAACAACCTGCGCGATCAATTTGTGCTTCTTCTAAAAATTCCAACAAATGCCCAAACTCAGCCTCTGTTTCTCCAGGAAAGCCTGCAATGAAAGTACTTCTAACGACCAACTCAGGGCACTGCTCGCGCCAGCGTTGCAAACGCTCAAGATTTTTTTCTCCATTGGCCGGGCGCTGCATGCGCTTGAGCACATCGGGGTGACTGTGTTGAAACGGAACATCTAAATACGGCAACACTCGGCCATTGGCCATCAAGGGAATTAAATTGTCCACCGTGGGGTAGGGGTAGACATAGTGCAAGCGCACCCAAGCAGCAAAAGGCTCGGCGATTTCAGCCAAAGCTTGAACCAATTCCAAAGTACGTGTTTTAACAGGTCGCCCGTCGTAAAAGCCTGTTTGATAACGCACATCAACACCATAAGCGGAGGTGTCTTGGCTGATAACCAACAACTCTTTAACGCCACTCTCAAACAAGGCTTGGGCTTCGCGCAACACATCCCCAACGGGGCGCGAAACCAAGTCACCCCGCATGGAAGGAATGATGCAAAAGGTACAGCGGTGGTTGCAACCTTCGCTGATTTTCAGGTAGGCATAGTGTTTGGGTGTGAGTTTGATACCCACCGCAGGAACCAGATCTGTGAAGGGATCGTGGGGCTTTGGCAAATGAGCGTGCACCGCATCCATCACCTCTTGAGTCGCATGCGGACCCGTGACTGCCAGCACACTGGGGTGCATGGCTTTCACCACATTGCGCCCATCTGCTTGCGACTTCGCGCCAAGGCAACCCGTGACAATCACTTTTCCATTTTCAGCCAAAGCTTCGCCAATGGTGTTGAGGCTTTCTTGCACAGCGTCATCGATAAAACCACAGGTGTTCACTATTACTAAATCTGCACCAGAGAAAGTTTTGGAAGTTTGATAACCTTCGGCACTCAACTGTGTGAGGATGAGCTCTGAATCTGTCAAAGCCTTGGGGCAACCCAAGCTTACAAAACCAACGGTGGGCGAAGACATTAGCGTTTGAGTCCCATGGCGCTGAGCATCTGCTTTTGCATCTGAGCCAACATTTGCTGGGACTGCTCGGTGTAACTGCCCATCAATCCCGAAAGCATAGGCGACTGTGTGTTCATGACTTGCGCCCACAGCTCAGGAGAAAGATGCTTGCTTTGCTCCGCGACCTGCATTTGTAAATCGGTAAAGGTTTGAACATTTTTTTCTAAATAGTTGCCCATAAAACCTTGCATGGCATGACCGTAGAAACGAATGATATTGGTCAAGGCAGCTTCAGAGAACATGGGCACGCCTGCGGCTTCTTCTTCCAAAATGATTTGCAACAAAATACTGCGCGTCAGGTCTTCGTTTGTTTTGGCTTCAACCACCTTGAAAGCCTCGCCTTGAACAACGAAAGCCTTTACCTCTTGCAATGTGATGTAACTGGAGGTTTGTGTATCGTAGAGTCGGCGATTCGGGTATTTTTTGATCAGACGAAAAGAAACGGATTCATTGGAAACTGAATCAGATGTGTCTGCGGATGAGGATGATTTGCGTGCCAAAAGAAAGTCCTGTTTGGGGGGTTTGCAAAAGCGTCTTTGCAAAACGACGAGCAGGTTGAGGGCACAGCAAAGAGTGGTAGGCGCGATTGGACTCGAACCAACGACCCCCACCATGTCAAGGTGGTGCTCTAACCAGCTGAGCTACGCGCCTTCGTTGCCGAACAGGCGCATTCTAGCTCATCCCTGATGCCGCCTTGCGGTTCTAACACCCAAGACCGCCTTGACAGCGGTAAGCACCTTGGTCAGTTTCAATGCGTCACCCACCTCCACCGTGAACGTCATCCACGCCATTTCTTTGTTGGATTGCGTCTGAACGCCAATCACATTGACCTTGTCTTTGGCAAACACTTCTGAGATATCTCGCAGCAAGCCTTGACGATCGTTGGCAACAATTTCTATGTCCACTGGGTAGAGAGCATCTGCGCCCAATCTTGTGCCCCATGTCACTGGAATCACACGATCTGGTGAAAAGATCGACAGCTGAATAAAATTTTTGCATCCACTTCGGTGCACGCTCACTCCTTTTCCGCGGGTGACAAAGCCCCCCAATGAATCGGGAGGCGCGGGTCGGCAGCACCTAGCGAGTTGGGTCATCAAGGAGTCCACGCCCACCACCAAGACACCCGAAGGTGCGTCAAGGGTTTTGCTGCGCTGGGTTTTACGCAACAAGCGTTCATCTTTGTCGGGCAAGGGCGCAGGCGGGCGAAGAAAGTTTTCGATGGTTTTCAATGAAAACTCATCTTTGCCCACCACTTCGAACAATTGGGCCGAGGAGGAAAATCCAAGTTGCTCAGCCAACTCGTCCAGTTTGAGCGCAGTTTTCCCTTCGCGCTGCAAAAGCTTTTCAACCGATTCACGCCCACGCGCCATGGTTTGGCTCAGCACCTGCGCGTTAAACCACGCCCTGACTTTGGCCCTGGCACGCGGCGAACCAAGAAAGCCCAACTCAAGATTGAGCCAGTCACGCGAAGGCCCGCCCTCCTTAGCAGCAATGACCTCCACGGTTTGCCCATTACGCAGTGGGGTGGATAAAGGGACCATAAGGCCATCGACCTTGGCACCTCTGCAACGATGACCTAAATCGGTATGCAAGCTGTATGCGAAATCCACAGGCGTGGAGTGGGCGGGTAACTCAACAATCGCGGCTTGGGGGGTTAAGACATAAATTTTGTCTTCGTCCACAGCCTCGTGGGATGTGGTGTCTGCATGCGCGACATGATGCAGTTCGCGTTCCCATGCCAAGAGTTGACGCAAGACAGCCATTTTTTTGGCCTGCGCATCCGACAGTGGCGCACCTGCATAGCCTTTGCTGCCAGCCTCTTTGTAGGCCCAATGTGCTGCCACACCAAACTCGGCATGGGCATGCATGGCGTGGGTTCGAATTTGAATCTCTATCACCTGCCCTGTGCTGTCACTCACGACTGTGTGCAGGGATTGATAGCCATTAGATTTGGGCTTGGCTATGTAGTCATCAAACTCGTTGTCCAAAGGCTTCAACTCTGCATGAACCCAAGACAGTGCACGGTAACAATCCTCTACCGAAGACACAATCACGCGCAGCGCTCGCAAGTCGTGGACTTGTGAAAAATTGAGTGACTTGCCACGCATTTTTTTGATGATGCTGAAGATATGCTTGGGACGCCCTTGCACTTGGGCGCTGATGCCATGCGTCTGGAGTTGATCTAGAAGCCACTGGCGCAATTGCTCCACTTGCGCTTCGCGCTCGGCTCGTTTGTCCTCTAACCAATGGGCAACCTGTTTGTAAGTGTCTGGCTCGATCAAACGAAAAGCCAAGTCCTCCATCTCCCATTTAATTTGCCAAATACCCAAGCGGTTGGCCAAGGGTGCAAACACCTGCAAAGACTCTCTGGCCACATCATCAAAGCCCGCTTTTTTGTGTGTATGCAGGTAGCGCAGGGTTTGCAAGCGCGAAGCCAGTCGCAACACCACCACGCGCAAATCTCTAGAAAAAGCCAGCAGCATACGCCGGACAAATTCAATTTGCACTTGGTTGTGTGCATCTCTCACCAAGCGCGTTCTGGCTTGTTTTTGCAGCTGCATGAGACGCATGGTTTCCATGGCGAGTGCCGCGTGGCTGTCGCCAAAAGCTTTGGCAATCAACTCATGCGGCTTGTTTAAGTGCTCGCAAGCAAAAGCCAAATACGAAGCAGCCTGCATATCATCTGAGCCCCCCAAAGACTTGACCAACAAGGCCAAGGCATCCGCATGTGCCAAGCTGTTCTCACCGTGGCCGAGTGCTTGCGTGGCTATAAAGGGTTCGGCAAAGGCTCGGGCCCGCTCGACGGCCTGCTGGCTGGGCTCGAAGTCTTGGCCAACCACGGACAACAAACCCTCAACGCCTAAGGGTGAGTCATCTGGAACGTCGGTACTTTTCATTGCACAAAAAATTCAATAGGTAGGCACAGAATAAGATCGGTCATCGTAATGGATTGGGGACAGCATGAACGAGCGTTTTTTGGCAGGCAAGACAGCCTTGGTGACGGGTTCAACCAGCGGCATAGGTTTAGGCATGGCCAAGTCTTTGGCCAAAGCCGGTGCCAACGTAGTGCTCAATGGTTTTGGACCCCACGAGCAAGCGCAGGCTGAAGTGACGGCTTTAGGTGTTCAAACCGCGTTTCACGGCGCCGACATGCGCAAAGTGCCTGAAATTGAAGCCATGATGGATTTCGCCGCCCAACGTTTTGGCTGCATCGATGTGCTGGTGAATAACGCAGGCATTCAGCATGTGGCAACGCTTGAGAACTTCCCCACAGAAAAATGGGATGACGTGATCGCCATCAATTTGTCTAGCGCTTTTCACACCACGCGCCTCGCGCTGCCTGCCATGCGTCAAGCCAACTGGGGGCGCATACTTAATATCGCCTCGGTGCATGGCTTGGTGGGCTCTGCTCAGAAGTCGGCTTATGTGGCGGCCAAGCACGGTATCGTTGGTCTGACCAAAGTGACGGCCTTGGAAACTGCCACCACGGGCGTGACTTGCAACGCCATCTGCCCAGGTTGGGTCCTTACCCCCTTGGTTCAACAACAAGTGGATGCCAAGGCTGCCGCATTAACGATCAGCATTGAAGAAGCTGCACAAATGTTGCTTCGCGAAAAAGAGCCTTCCATGCAGTTCACCACCCCCGAAGAATTGGGTGAGTTGGCATTGTTTTTATGCTCTAAGGCGGGCAACAATGTGCGCGGCGCAGCATGGAATATGGACGGCGGATGGGCGGCTCAATAAACGCTTAGCTGTGTTTTTCAACATCATCTGAAGGGATGAGAGCCACTCACTTGACTTTCACTTACACCGAATTTAAGCGCGACTCTCTTGCTTGCAACCGAAGGCTGTTTTATCTTTCGGGCATGAAAAAAAATATCTACAACCCCGAATACGAAGCCTTTGCAGCCCGTTTGCGTCAAGCCATGAAAGATGCAGGCCTCAAAACTTCAGCCACGCTTTTGGCCGACTCTTTCAACATGCGTTACTGGGGAGAAGGCATCACCGCGCACGCTGCGAGAAATTGGATGTTTGGCGTGTCCATGCCCAAGCAAGCCAAACTTAACGCCCTC
>JABMMR010000108.1 GCA_013205525.1 Burkholderiales bacterium
ACCGAACGCGATGCCCAGCGCATCGACGCACTGGCTGGCGAGTTTGAAGATCGCTTCATGTTCCACTACAACATGCCTCCGTTTGCTACCGGTGAAGTGGGTCGCATGGGTAGCACCAAGCGCCGCGAAATCGGCCATGGTCGTTTGGCCAAGCGTGCTTTGGCTGCTTGTTTGCCAAGCAAGGAAGAATTTCCTTACACCGTGCGTGTGGTTTCTGAAATCACCGAGTCCAATGGCTCTTCTTCCATGGCTTCGGTGTGTGGTGGTTGTTTGTCCATGATGGATGCAGGCGTACCTATGAAAGCGCATGTGGCGGGTATCGCCATGGGCCTGATCAAAGAAGGTAATCGTTTTGCGGTGTTGACCGACATTTTGGGTGACGAGGATCATTTGGGTGATATGGATTTCAAAGTAGCTGGCACCACCAACGGCATCACTGCTTTGCAAATGGACATCAAAATCCAAGGTATTACGCAAGAGATCATGCAAGTCGCTTTGGCGCAAGCCAAAGAAGCCCGCATGCATATTTTGGGCAAGATGCAAGAAGCCATGGGTGAGGCCAAAACCGAGGTCAGCAACTTCGCCCCCAAGCTCTACACCATGAAGATCAACCCCGAAAAAATTCGGGACGTGATCGGCAAAGGCGGCGCTGTAATTCGTGCGTTGACTGAAGAGACGGGTTGCCAAATCAATATCGAAGAAGACGGCACCATCACCATTGCCGCTACTGATGGCGCCAAAGCGGATGAAGCCAAGCGTCGTATTCAGGAAATCACGGCTGAGGTCGAGATTGGCAAGATTTATGAAGGCCCTATCACCAAGATCTTGGACTTCGGTGCGCTGGTCAATTTGCTTCCAGGCAAAGATGGCTTGTTGCACATCAGCCAGATCAGCCACGAGCGCATTGCCAAGGTCACCGATGTCTTGGCTGAAGGTCAAGTCGTGCGTGTCAAAGTCTTGGAAACCGACGAAAAAGGTCGTGTCAAGTTGTCAATGAAAGCCTTGCTCGACCGCTCCGAGACACCAACCCAGTCACACCACGAAGACGAGCAAATGCCTCCCCACCAAGAGTAAAAGTATCAGTCATGCGACCTCAACTGATTGTTGGTAACTGGAAAATGAATGGCAGCTTGGCTGCTAATCAAGACTTGTTGCTGGCTATCAGCAATGATGTGGGGCAGCCTGCTTGCAAAGTGGCGGTGTGCGTGCCTGCTTTGTATCTGTCTCAGGTACAAAACTTGTGCAGCCATTCTGCTGTTCTTTGGGGAGCGCAAGATGTGTCTCCCTTTGACAGTGGCGCTTTCACTGGTGAAGTTTCTGCCAACATGTTGCGTGACTTTGAGGTTCGCTATGTGTTGTGCGGTCATTCCGAACGTCGCCAATACCACGCTGAAACCGATGAGATCGTTGCGCTGAAAGCGCAACGTGCTTTGGCGGTTGGCATCACGCCAATTGTTTGCTTGGGTGAAACACTTGCACAGCGTGAGGCTGGTGAAACAGCCGAAGTGGTTAAGCGTCAATTGGCCGCTGTGATCCATGCAAATGGTCACTGCATCAGTGAAATTGTGGTTGCTTATGAACCTGTTTGGGCCATTGGCACAGGTAAAACAGCCAGTCCCGAGCAAGCCCAAGAGGTTCACGCCATGCTGAGGCATCAACTGGCTGCAGCTTCCAAGCAAGCCGAGCGCATTGCTATTTTGTACGGCGGAAGCATGAATGCATCCAATGCCGTGAGCTTGTTATCTCAACCAGACATTGATGGTGGTCTGGTGGGTGGCGCCTCACTCAAGGCGGCCGATTTTTTATCTATTGTGGCTGCAGCATCGCAGTGACTGATTTGGAGTTTTCATGAGCACACTACTTAATTTATTGATGATTGTTCAAATTATTTCTGCGCTTGGCATGATTGGGTTGATTTTGATCCAGCATGGTAAGGGTGCCGATATGGGTGCCGCTTTTGGAAGCGGTACGTCGGGGAGTTTGTTTGGTGCCAGCGGTGGCGCCAACTTTCTCTCGCGCACCACAGCAGTTTTGGCGGGTGTCTTTTTTGTGTGTACCTTGGCGCAAGCGTATTTTGGTAATCTACGAACAACGCCTGTGTCTGAAGGCAGCGTTTTAGAGCGTTCTCAGCCCGCAGTACCACCCACAGCAGCCGACCTTGTGCCTGGCGTTAATCCAGCTGCTGCGCCTGCCAGCCCCGCCACCAACCCTGCGCCCGTTGTGCCGAGTTCACCTGCATCCCAAATCCCCGGCAAATAGATTTTTCTACTTCTGGTTTCATCCCTCCATAGGGGGAAAAGGCCTATTTCGAGTTAAGATCGCAGGCTTTTCGTGGCTGGTTGAAAAAACAACAGCTTATGTGAGAAACATTCATGCCGTCGTGGTGAAATTGTTAGACACGCTATCTTGAGGGGGTAGTGGC
>JABMMR010000109.1 GCA_013205525.1 Burkholderiales bacterium
CCGTATTGCAGTGACTTCGGGCGGGGTCAATGCACTGATGCTGGCTATGCAAGCCTTGGTCAACGCGGGCGACGAGGTGGTGGTTGTCACGCCCGTGTGGCCGAATTTGACGGCGCAGCCGCAAATATTAGGAGCTCGATTGCGAACCTTGAGTTTGCAGCCTGTCAAAGGCAAATGGATGTTGCCCATGGACAAACTTTTGGACAGCATTACGCCCAACACCCGTTTGTTGGTGCTCAATTCACCCAACAACCCGACGGGTTGGACCTTGAATCGACAAGAACAGCTTGCCATATTAAATAAGTGCCGCTCAACAGGTACTTGGATTTTGGCCGATGAGGTGTATGAAAATTTATTTTTCTTAGACAGCGAAAATCATTGTTCACCAAGTTTTCTAGACATTGCGCATGCCGACGATAAGCTGATGGTGGCGCACAGTTTTTCCAAAAGTTTTTTGATGACGGGATGGCGATTGGGTTGGTTGGTCACGCCTTCACATCTCACCGAGCACATCGGTAAATTGATAGAGTTCAATACCTCTTGTGCGCCGGTTTTTGTTCAACGCGCAGGCATGGTGGCTTTGCAAAGGGCGCAAGAGGTAACGCCTCAGGTCGTGGCGCATCTCAAAACCTGCCGCGACACTTTGGCCCAAGCGCTGCAAGGCGTGCCGCAAATAGAGTTCGCTTTGCCTAATGGGGGCATGTATTTGTTTTTCCGCCTGCTCGGCAATCTTGATGATCTTCAAATTGCCAAGCGTTTGGTGGCTGAAGCAGGCTTGGGGCTGGCGCCTGGAAGCGCTTTTGCGCCGCAGTCACAAGCTTGGCTGCGTTGGTGTTTTGCTTCCAAAGAACTTGACAGATTGCGCTTGGGAGCCGAGCGTCTTAAGAGTTGGTTATCCAAGCTATAATTTCAAGGCTTTGACCTTTAGGGGTTTAAGTTCACGCCATCTGGCATTTCCGGCTGTTGGCGCATGTCAAATTTTTTGGAAAACACCATGACAACTCTCAATAAAGCAGAGGTCGTAAAGGCCAATGCACGTTCCGCCAACGATACTGGCAGTCCCGAAGTGCAAGTCGCCATTCTGACTGCACGCATCAATGAACTGACCCCTCACTTCAAAACCCATGCCAAAGACCACCATGGTCGTCGCGGCTTGTTGCGCATGGTCAGTCGTCGACGCAAATTGCTCGACTATCTCAAATCCAAAGAAGCAGGTCGCTACACAGCGCTGATTGCGAAACTGGGTTTGCGCAAGTAATCTTTGTTTTCGGCCAAGCCTCAGTCATCTGGCGCGGGCTTGGTTCGATCAAAGATCCCACAAAGACAGATAGACAGATCGAAGCTGTGTCATTCCAAAAAAAGAAGTTTTTTCTGGAATGGCATCGTAGTCTGATAAGCGTCTTTGGGCTTTGGTGAAGTAGCCTTTACTTCCCGCTTATGTTTAGGAAACACTCATGTCTTTATTCAATAAAGTTAGCAAATCTTTTCAATGGGGCCAACACACGGTCACTATTGAAACCGGTGAAATCGCTCGCCAATCCAGCGGCGCCGTCATGGTTAATATCGACGACACCGTGGTGCTTGCTACTGTTGTGGCTTCCAAAAGTGCCAAAGCAGGTCAAGATTTCTTCCCCTTGACCGTCGACTACATCGAGAAAACATACGCTGCAGGCAAAATTCCGGGGAGCTTTTTCAAGCGCGAAGCCAAGCCCAGCGAACACGAGACCCTCACCAGTCGCTTGATCGACCGCCCCATCCGTCCTTTGTTCCCCGAGGGCTTCTATAACGAAGTCCATGTGGTGATACACACCTTGTCATTGAATCCTGAAGTCGATGCTGACATTGCCGCCATGATTGGCACCTCTGCCGCCTTGGCCATTTCTGGCATTCCTTTTAATGGCCCCATCGGTGCTGCTCGTGTGGGCTATATCAATGGTGAATACGTGTTGAACCCAGGACAAACCCAGCGCAAAGAAAGCGTCATGGATTTGATTGTCGCCGGCACCGAAGCGGCCGTGCTGATGGTCGAGTCTGAGGCGCTTCAGTTGTCTGAAGAAATCATGTTGGGTGCGGTGGTTTTTGGTCACGAGCAAAGCCGTGTTGCCATCAACGCTATTCACGAATTGGTGCGTGACGCTGGCAAGCCTGTGTGGGATTGGACAGCCGCTGCCAAAGACGAGCCATTGATTGCCAAAGTGGGCGCATTGGCGGAAGAAAAATTAGCCGCAGCCTATCAAATTCGCAATAAACAAAGCCGTACCCAAGCCTGCCGTGAAGCCTATGCGTCGGTCATGGCTGCCTTGAAAACCGATGGCGTTGAATTCGACGGCGTTAAGGTGGAGAACATGTTGTTCGACATCGAAGCACGTATTGTGCGCAGCCAAATTTTGGCAGGTGAGCCCCGCATCGATGGCCGCGATACCCGTACGGTTCGCCCCATCGAAATTCGTAACAGTGTGCTGCCACGCACCCATGGTTCTGCCTTGTTCACACGCGGTGAAACCCAGGCGCTGGTCATCACCACTTTGGGTACCGAACGCGATGCCCAGCGCATCGACGCACTGGCTGGCGAGTTCGAAGACCGCTTCATGTTCCACTACAACATGCCTCCCTTTGCTACCGGCGAAGTCGGTCGCATGGGTTCCACCAAGCGCCGCGAAGTAGGCCACGGCCGTTTGGCCAAGCGTGCTTTGGC
>JABMMR010000110.1 GCA_013205525.1 Burkholderiales bacterium
AACTGAACACCACATTGGGGTCAATGATGATGACGGAGTTGCCGCGCAAAGGGCTGATGCGTATGGTGTTGACAGACAAAGGGGCTTTGAGCATTTTGATGTAGTCACCAAACTTCAAAATTTGCACCCTTGTCGGGTGCACCCGCGGGGTGGTGCGCAAAACCTCAAGCAAACCCAGTCGAAACATCCGGATGAACCGCTCGTTGATCATGTCGATGGCCGACACATTCACGCCAAGGCTGCTGTTCTCGCTGGCCAAATCGTGTTTGCGCACCCTGACTTTGGTGTTAAAGCCGGTGTCCGATTCGAGGGATCCGTCCTTCAAGCCCTCGGCCAAGGCCGTGAGCTCTTCGGGACTGAGTAGGTTTTGTCGGGTTGCCATGAATTGTTACTGCATCACAAACGAGGTGAACATGACTTCTTCGATGCCACCAAAGTCTTCGTACTGTTCCAGCATCGCGTTCATCACATCTTTGAGCTTGACGGCGAGTTCTTTGCGAAAGTCGGGCTTGCTAACCTCGGCTTCGGTGGTTTGGCGCATGATGTCGAGCATGGCTGAGCGCAGGGCAAATTCATGCTTTTTGATGTTGTCAAACACGCGGGTGTCATAGTGGGTCATGACGGCGAGTTGCACAACCATGACTTTTTTCGAGCCCGTGATGTTGGTCATCAGCTCTTTTTCAACTTGAAAATAGTTCTTTTCAAAGCGCGTGGCTTCAGGCGCTTCCTTCTTTAGCTTGGAAGGCGCTTCGTCCTTGGCTTTGGTGGCCGCGGCTTCTAGCTCTTCGAGCTTGTCCATCGCGGCGAGTTCGGCTTTTTTCTCGTAGTAGCCGGAGAAATACAAAGTACCAAAGGCGATGCCTACCACCATCACGATGGACAAGCCCGCTATACCTGCGATCAGCAAGATGGGTTTTTTCTTTTTCGGTTCTTCTGAGCCCTCTGCGGGATTTGCTTCAGGTGCTGCTGTTGCCATGATTTACTCCTCTTTCATTCATTGGGTTGTTAGACAAAAGTGTCTAACAACGCGCTGTTGCTGTGACGTGATGGTGTTGCTGAGTTAACTGTTTCGCCAGCGCCATCTGCGCCGAGTGTGACACGATTGTCTGACGCGGCTTGTCGTTGACCAGATTGTCCCGAGCCACTTTGCGATGACTGACGGTTATCCTGTCCTACGGAAACATATGCATTGTTCATGCCAAGTTCAGCCAAGGCCTCTTTCAAACGTGTGCTGCCATTTTGGATCAAGTTCTGTGTCAAGGCGTTGTCAGCATCAAATTGGGCGTGCAACTGACCATCACGCATTTCAAGTTGAACATCCACCAAGCCCAAGCTGGCAGGTTTGAGGGCGAATTTCATTTTCCATTCGCCAGCGTTGAGTTGATCGTTCATGCGACTGGCCATTTCGGTGGCCAGCTTTTGGCTGAGCTTCTCGAAGGTCTGTGCCATATCGGAATGGGTTTTCAAGACTTGCGCTGGGTTGGTGTGGCCCAAACCATTGCTGCGGTTTATGCCTAAGCCGCTGTTGGCCAAGCCCTCGTGCGAGGACGAGTCGCCGTCATCGCTGGCGCTGAGTTTGTCGAACTCTTCATTCAATCGATCAATATCTTCGGGTCGCAGATCGGCATCCATCATCGACAGAACCGCCAAGGTGCTGATATTTTCAGTCGTTTCTGTGACTTGGGTGGTGACTGCCACATTCAGGTTTTGTAAGTTACCAAGGTTGGTGTCTGCGGCCAAGTCTGCTGAAGCAGAACTCCACTGCACTTGCAAGCCTATGGGCGTTAAGGCGGGCATCTCTGGCGATGTGAGTAGGGGGTTTACGCTGGCAGCCATGGCGCTAAGGTTGGGCGCCACGGGCAAGGCTTGAGCCAGTACCGAGTTGACGGGCAGCGCGACACCTTCGGCACCCAGCGCCACTTGCACGCTGTTGCCAAACGGGTTCATGGCCAGCATTTGCTGGGTGGTGGTGGCTAGGCTGGCGCTGACGTTTGCGGCGGCCGCGTCGCCCAACAGGGCTTGGATTTGTGAAGGGTCTAGGCCCATGGCCAAGGCGAAATCGGTCAGACTTTTCTCGCTGGTGGCGGGTTGCGCGACGGTGATGATCTCGACCTCGGGGCTGAGCGCAATGGATTGCAAAGCTTGCCCATCTTGGCCCACCATGTCTTTGGCATCTGCCAGAAGTTGTTTGTGGCCCGATGGCCTTGGCTTGGCTTGGGTGGTGCTGTCTTGCTCAGCTTCATGGGCGGGCGGCGCCTCTTGTGCAGCTTGTTGTGATGGGGTCTGCGTGTGCGGGGCTGCGTTGACTTTGTCAGGCGCAGGCTCAGGCTCAGGTTTAGGCGGCAGCTGTTTGGCGTAATGTCCGCCAGGGCTGAGGGTGCCCATGCCTTTGGAGCTTGGCGCTTTGCCATGTAAATACTTGCCTGGGTGGAAAGCTTGGCGCAAAGCTTGCTGCTCCAACATACCCGATGTGACCGAGGCTTTGGGGGGCACTATGGGTGCTATGGGCAAGCTGGGCGTGCTTTGGGCGGCAATCTCTTGCCGTTGAGGCGACTGCAGCGAGGCAATTTGGTGGCGCAAAAAGGCGGCAAAGTCCTCCCCTGATTGCGTGCCTGAGGAGGGGCGTGACAAGGCCCCACCCAGGTCATTTACCTCGGTAGAGACTGAGTTGTTGGCCGTCGATAGGCCTGAATTCAAGGCAGATAAGCTCATATCCGTTTAACGCTTCCCATAAAAGACATAGGTCTTTAAGCAAGAAACGTGACAGGCCAAGGTCTGCCGGTCGCCGCAAAACCCCTGTGTCAAGCCAAAGCAGATACTAGAAGCTGGCACATGGATTGCTTCATCACCTTGAGGGCGTTGAGAAACGCTTGAAATTGAACCCTTAATGATTCAAAACCTGTGACAAAAAGACCATGAGCACCTTAAGCCTGTCAACGATTCGACAGAATTTGACCAAGTTTGACTACACCGGATTGGGAATTCCTGTCCTGGTGTTGTTAATCATGGCCATGTTGGTTTTGCCACTGCCGCCGCTTTTATTGGACTTTCTGTTTACTTTCAATATTGTGATTAGCTTGGTGATCATCATGATCGCCATCAGCACCCGCAAACCGCTGGAGTTTTCATCCTTCCCCACGGTCTTGTTGTTTGCCACCATGTTGCGCTTGGCGCTGAACGTGGCTTCCACCCGCGTGATCTTGGTCGATGGCCACACCGGCCACGACGCCGCTGGCAAGGTGGTGGCGGCCTTTGGTGAGTTTGTGATTGCCGGTAACTATGTGGTGGGTTTCATCATCTTTGGTATTTTGATGATCATCAACTTTATCGTGGTGACCAAAGGTGCGGGACGTGTGTCTGAAGTGAACGCGCGTTTCACCTTGGACGCCATGCCTGGCAAACAAATGTCTATCGACGCCGACTTGAATGCGGGCGTGATCGACCAACCCACAGCACAAAAACGCCGCGCCGAGTTGTCCCAAGAATCCGACTTCTTCGGTGCCATGGACGGTGCTTCCAAATTCGTCAGCGGTGACGCCATTGCAGGCATATTGATTTTGTTGATCAACTTGATTGGCGGCTTGGCCATTGGCGTGCTCCAACATGATTTGTCGGTCTCAGAGGCCGGCAAGATTTACACCTTGCTCACCATCGGTGACGGCTTGGTGGCGCAAATTCCTGCACTGCTCTTGTCCTTGGCGACCGCCATCATCGTGACACGTGTGACCACCTCGGAGTCGATTTCCGAGCAAGCCCATACCCAACTGGCCAATCCATCGGCTTTGTTTATTTCCTCCATCATCTTGACGGCTTTGGGCTTGGTCCCAGGCATGCCGCATCTGATGTTCATCACCTTGGCGGCAGCTACAGCGGGCTTGGGTTTGCTGGTGATTCGAGGCGAAGTCGATGAAGAAGCGGTGCAAGTGGCACAGGCGCAAGCCGCTGCCACCACCGAGTCGACCAAAGACCTGGACTGGGACGACGTCGATCAAGTGGACTTGATTGGTTTGGAAATTGGCTACGGCTTGATTCCCTTGGTGAACACAGAAACCGGCGGCGAATTGATGAGCCGTGTTAAAGGTGTACGTAAAAAATTGTCTGCCGAATTGGGCTTCTTGGTCCAGCCCGTGCGTATCCGTGACGACTTGAATATCGACCCCGACTCCTACAACATTGTGTTGAAGGGCGTGGTGCGCGGCAAAGGCGAAATCAAGGTGGGCCGCGAATTGGCCATCAACCCAGGTCAGGTGTATGGTGAACTGCAAGGCACGCCCACACGTGAGCCCGCATTCGGTCTGGAAGCCGTATGGATTGAGTCTTCGCAACGCGATTTGGCCCGTACCTTGGGTTACACCGTGGTCGACGCCAGCACCGCAATCGCCACCCATTTGAATAAAGTCTTGCGTGAAAATTCTGCCGATTTGTTGAGCCACGATGAAGTGCAGCAACTCCTCGATAAGCTGGCGGCCAAGTCACCCAAACTGGTGGAAGAACTGGTGCCAGGCAAACTGTCCTTGGGCGTGGTCACCCGCGTGTTGCAACATTTGTTGAACGAAGGCGTGTCTATCCGCGACATGCGCTCGATCACTGAATCTTTAACCGAAGCCAGTGCGCGCAGCACCGACCCCGAACAACTCGCCGCTTATGTACGCCCCAAACTGGGTCGCATGATCATGCAAAGCTTGGTCGACGAGTCCAGCAATTTGTCCGTGATGACCTTGGAGCCAGGCTTGGAGCAACTGCTGCACAACGTGTTGCAGCAAAGCCAGCCCGGCCAGCCGGTGGTTCTCGAGCCCAGCTTGGCCGAAAACTTATTCAATGCCTTGCGCATGGGCGCGCGGGCCATGGAGGACGAAGGCCACGCGGCTGTCCTGGTGGTCTCGCCGCTGATTCGCAGCTGGTTGTCCAAAGCCGTGCGTTTTCGCGTCAGCGATTTGACGGTCTTGTCCTACAGCGAAATTCCAGATGACCAAGCGGTCAAAGTGATTCACACCGTGAACGCGACCAACCGCGGCTGATCCCCAACCCTTTATTTGACCAACGAGAAACACCATGGAACTCAAGCGAATCATTGCCCGTGACACCCAGGCAGCCAACGAAAAGGCAGTTGCCTTGTATGGCCCCGACGTGCTGGTCATCTCTACAGCCAAGGTCAAGGGCAAAACCGAATTGATCGTGGCTGTCGATGTGGAGCCCTTAACCGCTGAGACAGCGGTTGCCGAAGCCTTTGTGCCTACCGATAAAACCTACAGTCTGTCGACCCAGACAGCCGCTCAACCAGCCCCAGTGGCGGCGCCCGAGCCCGCGCCTTTTGGCAAAGTGCTGAACGACACCATGGCCATGCACAAACGCTTGGGCAAACCCGCCAAAGCCCCCGCCACGGGCTTTGTGCCCGCAGCTTCATTGAAACAAACCGTGCAAGAGCCAACCGCGCCGACCCCCGAAATCAAGCCGCCTTTGTCAGCAGCAGAAGTTTCGCCAGCCCAGCAAATGGCCGAAGAACGCGACACGGTGCGCGGGCGAGAAATCGTGCAAATGGTGCGCGAAGAGTTGGCGACATTGCGTAAAGAATTCAAACTCAGCCAGCAAATGGCTTGGCAAGGCACGGGCTTGGCGCGCAACCTCATGCCGTTGCGCAATGCTTTGCAAGAAGCGGCCATCCCCGTGGCTTTACGGGCTTTATTAATTGACAGCATCCAAAGTTTTGAAGACGTCGAGCCAGCGCTGGATGAAATCCGCCGTCAACTCTGCCACTCCATGCAGCAATGCAGCGTGAGCGCACCTGAGCTTGGCGTGCATGTGCTGGCCGGCCCGTCCGGTGCAGGAAAATCGCTGATGGTGGCGCGCTTGGCGCAGCATGCCAGCGTGAACTTAGGCAGTGAACAAGTGGCAGTGATTAGTTACAGCGATCAGCGTGCCGGTGCTTGGAACCAAACCCAGTTGCTCAGCGCCCAGTCCGGCGTTGACTGCTTCCGTGCCACCAATGCCACGACTTTGAAACTTTTGCTCGAAGAGCACGGCCAAAGAAAGCTCATCATCATTGACACCCCAGGTGTTCAAATGAGCGAACGCGTGGGCGAAATCTGCGCGATCAGCAAAGAGGCACAATTTCACGTGGTTCTTCCCGCTGACGCTTCCCAGTCTTCATTGCGTAGGATACTTTCAACACCCCACATTCAATGGCAAAGCCTGATGATTTCCAAATTGGATGAAGCCAGCCAACCATGGGCACTGATTCAAGTGCTCACCGAAGGCCATGTCGGCGTGAGCGGCGCCAGCCGCGGCGAGCGCATCAGCGAATGGTCGGTGCAAATGCAAGTCGAGGAGTTGCTGACGGTGGCCTTGGCCAATCTGTCGCTGGGCTACACAGACACCCACGCTGAAGACATGAGCAGCACGCTGGCCATGGCCTCGGCCCGAGTTTCACGTCTGGCCGCACAACACACAAGGTCTACCCATGAGTAACAACAGAACCACCGAAGTGATCGGCATCGCCAGCGGCAAAGGCGGGGTGGGCAAAACCACCGTTTCGATCAACTTGGCCGTGTCCTTGGCGCAACGCGGTCATGACGTCATGTTGTTTGACGCCGACTTAGGTTTGGCGAACGCCCAAATCGCTTTGGGTGTGCGTGCCGAATACAACCTCAGCCATTTTTTGGCGGGCGAAAAGACGCTGAAAGAAATCACCATCACCACCCGTCAAGGCATTCAACTGATTCCAGGCGCCTCAGGGGTGCAGGAGTTGGCGGCTTTAAGCCATTTGCAAGCTGCCAGCATCGTGCAGGCGTTCAGCAATTTGGGTGAAAACATCGATTACCTTATCGTCGATGTCGCCGCCGGTCTCTCGCCGACGGTGCTGGCATTTTTGGCGGCTTGTAAACGCCGCTTCATTGTGGTGCAAGACGACCCATCTTCTATTGCTGACGCTTACGGCACCATCAAAGTGCTGACGCAAGAGATGAAGTTGGATGAAATTTATCTGGTGCCCAATTTGGTCGATACCCAAACCCAGGGCTGGAAGCTCTACCAGCGCTTAAACGACGTGTGTGTGCGTTTTCTGGGTGAATCTATTCATTACTTGACCTCCATCGAAAACGATGAAATGGTCTTGGCTGCCTTGAAAAAATACCAATCGGTGATGGAGTTGGCGCCTGGTACGGCCGCTGCCCGCGATTTCCGCCGCTTGGCCGAGTTGTCTACCCAGTTGCGTCCCATCGACCATCCGTCGGGTGGCCTGCAGTTTTTCATGGAGCGCTTGCTGCAAAGCAATGCGAAAAGTACATGAG
>JABMMR010000111.1 GCA_013205525.1 Burkholderiales bacterium
ATTCCAATTTGCATTAAAAACAGTAATAATACAGCCATGATTTCAAGGAGAAAGAATCATGGCCAGAACTGCAAGCGGCGTCGAGCACATAGAAGCCGCACGCAAATTGTTGAAGTCCGCGCGCACTGCCGATGATCTGCGCCTGGCGCAGTCGGTCCTGCTGCCCTTGGAGTTGGGCTTGAGTATCGAGCAGACCGCGCTGGCCATTGGGCGTTCCAGTGGCGCCACCTGTACCATGCGCACGCGCTTTGGCAAGGTGGCGGCCGGCGAGATGCTCGCGCCTCGTAGCAAGCGCGAGTTACGCAACAGGGCCAACACCAACCTCGAGCGTGAGGGACAAATTCTCGATGAAGTTCTACCTGATGCCGCCACGGGTGGTGTTGTCATCATCCCCCGGATCAAACCAGCCATCGAAGCCAAGCTGGGAAAGACCTTGGCGCTGTCCAGCGTGTACCGCATGCTGGCACGCCACGGCTGGCGCAAGCTCGCCCCCGACACCCATCATCCGCAGGGTGACCCCGAAGCGAGGCAAGACTGGAAAAAAAACTCCCCAGCGCTTTGGACGAGATCGTAAAGAGCTTTGCCAAGATCAAGCCTATGCGTCTGATGTTCCAGGATGAAGCCAGGTTCGGGCGGATCAGCGACACGCGCTATTGCTGGGCACGTCGGCCCATGCGACCGATGGTCAAGGCCATGCTCACCTATCAGTACACCTATGCCTACGGCGCAGTCTCCCCTCTGGACGGGAAATTCGATTCACTGGTGCTGCCCTTGGTCAACACAGAGTGCATGCAGCTATTCATCACCGAAATTGGCAAGCGCTACCCTGAGGAAAACATTGTCATGGTGGTCGATGGCGCGGGCTGGCACAAAAGCAAAGCCTTCGCCTTACCCGAGAACTTGCGGCTGCATTTCTTGCCGCCCTACTCGCCAGAGCTCAATCCACAGGAGCACATCTGGGATGAGTTGCGGGAGAAGTATTTCCACAACCAAGCCTTTGACAGCATGGATGCTTTGGAGGAGCAACTTCTCAAAGGACTGAGCCAGCTTGAGCAATCACCGCAAGCGGTCAAATCAATCGCCGGATGGGATTGGATATTAAATTTAGTTTCTAATGCGAATTAGAATTAAAGATCAGGAGTTTCATGACCACATCCACAAAATCCCTTCCCGTACAGCCCCGCCGGGTCGACCAGCTGATAGCGCACTACGGGCAAAGCCACCAAAACCCCGCGAACGAGGTGATTCACTGCATCGCTATTCCGCTCATCATGCTGAGCTTGTTGGGCATGTTGTTTGCCCTTCACCCTTTTGTGGCGTATGCCTTTATGGCGGCCAGCATGGTGTATTACGCGCGGCTGTCGGTGGTGTTTTTGCTCGCCATGGGCGTGTGGTCAGCGCTGACGCTAGCGGTGGTGGTGGCGATGGGGACAAATGTGCTGCCGATCAGCGTGGCGATTTTTGTGGGTGCCTGGATTTTGCAATTCATCGGCCACAAGATAGAGGGCAAAAAACCTTCGTTTTTTGAAGATATTCAATACCTCTGGGTCGGTCCGCTGTTTGTGTTGTCCAAACTGTTTGGCAAACTGGGCTTTCGCTGGTAGCTAAAAGCGGCTCTTAAGGTGTCTTGAAAATTGCCCTTGAAGCGTCATTTAAACCTTATGCAAAACTTCATCAGCAGACTGATTCGCTTCACCATCAAGCTGGTTCTGGCCGCTTTCGGGCTGGTTTTTGCCATCAGCTTGGTGGCTGCTGCGCTAGCGCTCATGGTTTTAAGTTTGCTCAAGTCACTTTTCACTGGTAAAAAGCCCACAGCTTTTGTCGCGTTTAGCCAATTCAGAGAGTTTAAAAACCGCGCTGGCAGTGCGTGGCCGTCGGCAAATAAAGCTCAACCCCAAGGCGACGTGGTGGATGTCGAAGTGCGCGAAGTCAAACAAGCCGTCGGCCACAAACCGCCGCCATAAACCTAGAAAAAGCAGTTGACCGCTCGCAGCCCTTTCGCAGAC
>JABMMR010000112.1 GCA_013205525.1 Burkholderiales bacterium
ACCTATTTAGCAATGAACAAAGTGGTTCCTTTCCTCACCCGCCAAGAAGGCGAGTTGGACTTGCGAACCGGTGAAGGTGTTACCAAGCCAGGCGACTTCACCTTGGACGAAAAATCGCACCAGGTCTATTTGACAGAGCTGGGCCATGAAAAGGCCGAGAAAGTGCTGTCAGAAATGGGTTTGTTGCCCGCGGGTGCTTCGCTTTATGACCCATTGCATATTGGTTTGGTGCACCACTTGTATGCAGCCCTTCGCGCTCAGCACCTCTACCACCGTGACCAACATTATGTGAATCAAAACGGTGAGATTGTGATTGTTGACGAGTTCACTGGACGCTTGATGTCGGGTCGCCGCTGGAGTGATGGTTTGCACCAAGCAGTAGAGGCCAAAGAAGGTGTGGCGATACAGGCAGAAAACCAGACCATGGCCTCTATCACGTTCCAAAACTATTTCCGTTTGTACGGCAAATTGTCTGGAATGACTGGCACGGCAGACACCGAGGCCTATGAGTTTCAGGAAATTTATGGCTTAGAAACTGTCATTATTCCCCCCAACAAAATCAGTAAGCGTGACGACCAACTGGATCGGGTTTACAAAACCACCGAAGAAAAATACAAAGCTGCGATTGAGGATATTCGCGAATGCCATGGCCGAGGTCAGCCCGTACTTGTGGGCACAACTTCTATTGAATTGTCGGAATTGTTGTCTGGGATGCTCACCGCGTCAGGGCTTGCGCATCAGGTGCTTAACGCCAAGCAACATGCCAAAGAGGCGGACATCGTGGCGCAAGCTGGCGTTGTGGGCGCCATCACCATCGCGACCAATATGGCGGGACGCGGAACCGATATTGTCTTGGGCGGCAATATTGAAAAAACCATCACGGGTATTGAGTCGGATGAGGCCATCAGTGAAGACTTGAAGGCTCAAAAAATTCTGGACGAAAGAGCCTTGTGGCAAAAAGACCATGAGAAGGTCAAGTCCGTGGGTGGCTTGCGAATCATCGCAACCGAAAGACATGAATCGCGGCGCATTGACAATCAATTGCGTGGTCGATCAGGGCGTCAGGGAGACCCTGGCTCTTCGCGGTTTTATCTCAGCTTAGACGACTCTTTGATGCGGATTTTTGCGGGTGAGCGCGTCAAAGCCATCATGGACAGATTGCAAATGCCCGAGGGCGAGGCCATCGAAGCCAGCATGGTGACTCGCAGCATAGAAAGTGCGCAGCGCAAAGTAGAGGCGCGTAACTTTGATATACGCAAACAACTGCTGGAGTACGACGATGTATCGAATGACCAGCGCAAAGTGATTTACCAGCAACGCAATGATATTTTGGATGCGCAAGATTTACGCTTTCAAATTCAAAGCTTGCGAGAAGGTTGTTTCACCGACTTGGTTCACCAGTATGTGCCTCACGAGTCTGTTGAAGAGCAGTGGGATGTGGCGGGTCTTGAAAACGCCTTGCTCAATGAATGGCATTTGAAAATTGGGTTGAGTCAGCAAGTGCAAGATGCGCAAGCCATCACAGATGAAGACGTCGTCAGCACAGTTGTTGCGGCAGCCAATCAAAGCTTTGAAGAGAAGTTAAACAAGGTCGGCGTTGACCAATTTATGCCTTTTATGCGAGCCGTGTTGCTGCAAAACATTGACAGCCATTGGCGCGAGCATTTGTCTTCACTGGATTATTTGCGACAAGGTATTCATTTGCGCGGATATGCACAAAAGCAGCCCAAGCAAGAATACAAGCGCGAGGCTTTTGAGTTGTTTGGGCAACTCTTGGACATGGTCAAAAATGAAGTCACTCGTGTGTTGATGACGGTACAAATTGAGTCGTCCGAGCAAGTACAACTCGCTGCTGATAAGTTGGAGGAAAACGCCGAAACTTTCTCACGCATCACTTATTCAGCACCCGATGAGACGGGCGCTGCACATGTATTTTCAGATAACTCACACCCTAACAGCAGCCTCGTTGCTGCTGTCGGTCGCAACGAACCCTGCCCCTGTGGCAGCGGTAAGAAATACAAGCAGTGTCATGGAAAGCTTGCCTGACATGCCTGTCAATCTGTCTGCGCCCCAAGCCTCTCAACTGTTACCCGTTCCTGGGATTGAGATTGGTACCGCAAGTGCCGGTGTTCGCAAAGCCAATCGCAAAGACCTGACGGTTTTTTCTTTGGCTGAGGGCACGTGTGTGGGCGCGGTTTTCACTCAAAACCGTTTTTGTGCAGCGCCTGTTCAGGTCTGTCAATCACATATGCAAGCCCCGCAAGGCATACGCGCCTTGGTCATCAACACGGGGGTGGCCAATGCCGGCACAGGCGAGTCGGGTTTGCTGCACGCAGCTCAAGTCTGCCAAGCTTTGGCAGAGCAAATGCATATTCAAATCCATCAGGTTTTGCCTTTTTCCACCGGCGTGATCATGGAGCCTTTACCGGTGGCGCGCATTGTGGACGGCTTGCCCTTGGCTGTGGCCGACTTGGCACAAGATCATTGGTCGCAGGCGGCCACCGCCATCATGACCACCGACACTTTGCCCAAGGCCATCAGTCGGCAAATATATATAGACGGCACAACCGTCACCATCACGGGTATTTCCAAAGGCGCAGGCATGATTCGCCCCAATATGGCGACCATGTTGGGCTTTATCGCCACTGATGCCAAGGTGTCAGCCAGCTTGATGGAGGGTCTGGCACAAGATTTAGCCCAAGCTTCTTTCAACCGAATTTCTATCGATGGAGACACATCAACCAACGATTCTTTTGTGGTGATGGCTTCTGGCCAGGCTGCCCACAAGCGCATCGACGATTGGACCAGCGCGCAAGGCATGGCCTTGAAACAAGCCCTCACAGAAGTGGCGCGGTGGTTGGCGCAAGCGATTGTTCGAGACGGTGAGGGCGCTACAAAATTCATTACCGTGACGGTCGAGGGCGGACTCAACAGCGCAGAGTGTTTGCAGGCCGCCTATGCCATTGCCCACTCGCCTTTGGTCAAAACAGCCTTTTTTGCCAGCGACCCCAACTTGGGCCGCATCTTGGCAGCAGTCGGCTACGCTGGCATTGCAGATTTGGCACAAGACAAGATTGAGCTTTATTTAGATGATGTGCATGTGGTCACCCATGGCGGCAGGCATGCGGGTTATAAAGAGGAAGATGCAAAGCGTGTGATGAAACAGTCTGAAATCACGGTGAGAGTTGTGCTTGGCAGAGGAGACGCAACTGAGACAGTGTGGACCTGTGACCTGAGCCACGAATACGTCACCATCAACGCCGATTACAGAAGCTGATATGTCCATCAATGAACATCTAGAGCGCATGTTGCTGCGGGCTGAAACCTTGATGGCGCGCATTGAAACCGTGCTGCCCCAAGCTCTGCATGCCCCCGACTGGCGTGCCGGCATCGCTTTTCGCTATCGCAAGCGCAGCAACGGGCACGGTGTACTTGAACCGGTCAAACATATTGCTGCGATGACCTTGGACGACCTGAAAGAAATCGAACCCCAAAAAGAAAAGATTCAGCGAAACACTTTGCAGTTTGTGCAAGGCTTACCTGCCAACAATGTGCTGTTAACAGGCGCGCGTGGCACGGGTAAATCTTCATTGATTAAGGCCTGCTTAAACACCTACTCACCGCTTGGACTGCGCTTGATTGAAGTAGATAAACAAGACATGGTGGACCTGCCCGACATCATTGATGTGGTGGCTGCGCGGCCAGAAAAATTTATTATCTTTTGTGATGACTTGAGTTTTGAAGAAGGCGAGCCAGGCTACAAGGCCTTGAAATCTATTCTCGATGGCACGGTGGCTGCCGCCACGCCCAATGTATTGATTTACGCCACCAGCAATCGACGCCATCTCTTGCCCGAGTACATGAAAGACAACCTCAGCTACAAGTACACAGACGATGGCGAGGTGCATCCGGGTGAAGTGATTGAAGAAAAAATTTCTTTGTCTGAGCGCTTTGGCTTGTGGATCAGCTTTTATCCTTTCAGCCAAAACGCCTATTTGCTGATCGTCGACCAATGGTTGTCTTCGCTGGGCGTGCCACCCAATGAAGCGAGAAGCGCGCACCCCGAAGCCTTGGTGTGGGCGCTAGAGCGTGGTTCACGCAGTGGTCGCGTGGCTTTTCAGTTCGCCAGAGATTTTGCAGGACGGCGCGGTGCTCATTGATCCCTCTCGGGTCCAAGTAGCGGTAGGTGTGTTGATTCGTCCCGATGGCTATTTTTTATTAACCACCCGCCCCGCAGGCAAAGACTACGCCGGCTACTGGGAGTTTCCTGGTGGGAAACTAGAGCAAGGCGAAACAGTGGCGCAAGCATTGTGGCGGGAATTGCGCGAAGAACTGGGCATTGAGGTCACGCAATCTCATGCTTGGCAAAGCGAGTGCATAGATTACCCCCATGCTTTGGTTCAATTGCACTTCTATAAAGTGCTGGCATGGCAGGGTGAATTGCAAATGCGTGAAGGCCAAGCGTTTGCTTGGCAGTGTTTACCTGTGCAGGTGTCACCCCTGTTGCCGGGCACTTTGCCGGTATTGAAGTGGCTGGCCTAAGCGCAGAGTTCTATTTCAAACTCGGCATTTTCATTTGAAGCCTGTGGCTTGCCATCCCAGTTTTGGTTGATCAGCCTGACCCAAACCATCATTCTGTTGCCGCTGATCTCGGGCACCAAACCCAAGGCCGGATTGA
>JABMMR010000113.1 GCA_013205525.1 Burkholderiales bacterium
CCATAACCACATTCATGAATTTGGAGAGTTCGATGTTGCCGTACTTGGGATCCGGCAATATCTCCCGTTTGGGAACTTCGCGACGACGTGGCATCTTTCACCTCTTTGCTTCAGTTGGCACCCAAATTGGGCACCGCGGGAGCCAAAAGACCCCCACTTACTCGACCCACACAAACAATTTTGTGCTTCGGGCCACTACGCTGCACCACCGCGCCACGCGGGGAACAGCACCTAAAAACGAACCGGGAAACCCCGTATTACTTAGCCTTGGGGCGCTTGGCGCCGTATTTGGAACGTGACTGCTTGCGGTCTTTCACGCCTTGCAAGTCGAGTGAGCCGCGCACGATGTGGTAACGCACGCCTGGCAAATCCTTGACACGGCCACCGCGCACCAACACCACAGAGTGTTCTTGCAGGTTGTGGCCTTCGCCGCCGATGTAGGAGATGACTTCAAATCCATTGGTTAAACGCACTTTAGCGACTTTACGCAAAGCGGAGTTTGGTTTTTTAGGTGTGGTGGTGTACACGCGGGTACAAACGCCGCGGCGCTGGGGCGAGTTTTGCATCGCGGGGCTTTTGGATTTGGTCTTTTCGACTTCGCGTCCGTGGCGCACCAATTGATTGATGGTTGGCATTGAAAACGTCCTTCAACGTTTGAAACAGGTGGTTCGGTTAAATTCCGAAGAGCCTGACAGTATACCAGCGGCTTGATGCGGCTGGCAATAGGGCCAATTTGCTGGCTCACCGTACCCAAAGCCTCAGACTGTCCCAAGTTCGGCCAAACCAGCCCGCCTCTTGCACCGGCTGCAGCGCCAACAAGGGCACTTCGCTCAGGGGTGTTTGGTCTAAATAGACTTTGAGGGTGGCGACAGCTTGGTTGAGTTGTATGGGCGCAAACAGGGGGTCTGAGCGAACAACCTGGGTTTTGATGCGTGCGACTTGGCCTTGTGGCACTGCCACCACAATAGCGTGGGGGCGCCCCAAAGCAACAACGTCTTCACGCCCGCGCCACACCATGGGCGTGACAACGGCTTGGTTGGCATCGAACAATTTAATGCCGTCATAGGCGGTGTAACCCCAATTAAGCAGCTTTTGCGCCTCCTCGGCACGCGCGTTTTCACTGCCAGCCCCCAGCACAATGGCCAGTAAACGGCGCCCCTTCAAGTTGGAGAAGTCGCGTTTGGCGGTGGCCACCAAGCAATAACCAGCGGCATCGGTGTGACCGGTTTTCAAACCGTCGACCGTGGGGTCTCGAAACAACAGCAAATTGCGGTTAGTGTCATTGGCCGCAGGGGTGCCGGGATAGCGGTATTTTTGGATGGCGTAGTAGCCCACGCTAAGGGGGAAGTCTTGCATCAAGCGAATGGACAAGATAGACAAATCCCGCGCTGTGGTGGTGTGGCCAGGCTCGGTCAGTCCTTCGGGGTTTTTATAGGTAGTGGACGCCATGCCCATAGCCTTGGCTTGGGCGTTCATCATGGCCACAAAATGCGCGCGGGTGCCGCCTACGCCTTCGGCCAAAGCCATGGTGGCATCGTTGCCCGATTGCACAATCATGCCCTTGATCAGGTCTTCAACCGGAACTTGCATTTTGGGGTCAATGAACATGCGCGAGCCGGGCATTTTCCAAGCCGCCTCGCTCACAGAAAACGTCTGCTGCAAGCTGATTTTCTTGGTGCGCAATGCATCAAACACCAAATAAGCCGTCATCAACTTGGTCAGCGACGCCGGCTCTACCGCTGCATCCGCTTGTCGCTGCGCCAAGACTTGCCCAGCAGTGATATCGACCAACAAATACGCTTTGGCGGCGATCTCGGGCGGCTCGGGGGTCTGGGCAAACGCGCTGATACATCCACCCGCCAACAACACAACGCACACTCGCAAAAAATTCATGAATTTACCTAAGGAGAAAAAAACTGCTGGTCATGCGCGCAGATGTCGCAAAGCCAATGACTTCAACAGCGGCAATTGTCCGTGAAAGAAATGCCCGCAGTGGGCACCACGGTCACAGGCAAAGCTTGCAGCGAGGCCCATTGCATCACGGCAGATAAAGCCACAGTGTCATCCCTCTCGCCATGCACGGCCAAGCATGCGTCATGCAAATCTGAAGGCACGGGAGCCGGATCGAAGTTGCCAACAGCCGTGCCGACCAGCAAAATTTTGTGTATGCGCTGTGTAGGCCACAGTTGCGCCACCACCTGACAAGCGACAAAAGCACCAAAGGAAAAGCCGGCCAAAGCCAATGGGCCTTCGGGGGCGAGTTGGCGCAGGGCTTCGAGCACATCGTCGGTTTCTCCACGACCTTCGTCGTACACACCTTCGCTTTGCCCGACCCCTCGAAAATTAAAACGCAAACAATCCCATCCCGATTGCACCAAAGCACGCGACAAGGTTTGCACCACCTTGTTATCCATGGTGCCGCCGAACAAGGGATGGGGGTGAGCCACAAAGGCCAGCCCTTTGCTGGAAGACAGGGCTTTGTCGAGGACTGCTTGGTGGCGCCCGCCTGGCAACTCAAGCCACAAGGCTTGCTGTGCAACCATGCCTAGCGGCCCACATCGGGGGCTAGCCTGAGGCGCTCAACCACTTGGCCTTGCTGCAAATGAGACTGGATGATTTCGTCTATATCGGTTTTATCCACATAGGTGTACCAAACCGCTTCTGGGTAGACCACCAAGACCGGCCCGCCATCGCAGCGGTCCATGCACCCCGCTTGGTTGACGCGCACGCCACCCGCGCCGTTGAGGCCCAAGGCTTTGACCTGGGTTTTGCAATGCTTCCAAGCATCTTGCGCTTGGTGATTGCCGCAGCATGCGTCTGGCGCATCGCGCTGGTTCAGGCAAAAAAATACATGGTGTTTGAAATAGCTGTCGTCAGTCATATGCAGATTCTAGGGGGCCTCGTGGCGCGCCTTGTCGCTGAGTAAATAAGTCACTCCCCAGGCCAGCAGCGCAAACGGCCAAGCCCAACTCAGCCACTCGGTCAGGCCATGGAAGCGAATGAATTTACTCTGCTCCCAAGTCTGCACGGTTTGTGCAAAGTAGGTGCTTGTTGGCACCAAGTTCAGCACCACGAGTAAGCCAGTTTGAGTCCACACCATCCAGCGCATCAACACAAGGGCTCGCCATTTGACAGCCAACAAGGCCAACAAAAAACCCAGAGCCAAGCCCGCAGCAATGACGGGGGTGAACCAAAACCCGGTGTGCTCTGGCCCATAGGTGACCGAGGCTGATAAGGCGTTGCTGATGAGTGCCAAGACCACCACCAAACTTGTCCAACATAGACGTTGCCACGCCTCTCGCATGACCGCCATGCCAAGCATTGCCACGACAAACACACTGGCGGCGACACAAAGCATCTCCACCAGTGAAGGCAAGGGCGCTGACAAATAAAGCTTTTGCAACAACTGAGCGGGCCAAGACGCCTGCGGCCAAACCGCTTGCAACCAAGACAGCAGTTTTTCCATCACATTGCCAAGACCCAAAAACAAGGGCGTGGGAAACAACACCGCCAGTGGCCACAAAGCCATCAAGACCAAACTGGCGCTGGCGTGCGGCACCAACCAACGGTGGCGAAATTGCACCCAGCGGTAAAGCCAACCACGCCGCTCCAGCCAAGCCGCGGCCAGCGCACCCAATAAGCCACCCAAACTGTTGAACAACCAATCAACCTGCGAGGGCACCCGTTGAGGTAAATAGCTTTGCAGGCTTTCCATCCAAAAAGACAACAGGCAAGCACCCAGCACACCCAGCCAAACAGCCGCCCAGCGGGGCTTGGCGCTGCGCAACATGGCCAAGCTCAACCAAAAACCCAAAGGCATATAGCCCAAAAGGTTGCTAGAAATATCGAACACTGTTTGGTAGGGCGACCAAGGTGCGCTGATGAACGACCAAGGAGGTATGTCTTGGTTACGCCAATCTTGGAACGGGTAGAGGCTGGCATAGACGATGACCAGCACGCACAACCAAGCCAAGGTCCAAGCCGTGGTGAGGCGCTTCGGTTTTTCCATGGCGGCTTAAAACGGCTTGACCACCACCAACACAACAGCGGCCACCATCAGTAACACCGGCGCTTCATTGAACCAGCGGTACCAAATATGGGAGTGAGAGGCTTGGCCCGACTCAAAATATTGCAGGTGACGCATGCACAGATGGTGGTAGAACAAAGCTAAGGCCACCGCAAGCAATTTGAGGCTCATCCAAGGAGCTGGCGGCATGCCACCTATGCCGTAGCCCAACCAAAGCCATAAGCCCAAAGCCAAGGCGGGCAGCATGAGTATGTTCATGAAGCGCAAAAGTTTGCGCGCCATCAGCAACAGCCGATCTCGCTCGGCGACAGAATCAGCAGGAACCATGGCCAAATTGACAAAGATGCGCGGCAAATAAAACAATCCGGCAAACCAACTCGCCACGAAAATAATATGAAAAGCTTTGACCCATAGCATGGCCTAAGTTTAGTGGCAAGGCCTGGCTATCGTTTACTCGGGTTTCACCCCAAATTGATCGGCTTGGGCTTGCGGCACAATTTCGCCATGACTATCCCTACCCATTTCCCAGCTACCCGCTTGCGCCGCTTGCGTCGCGATGACTTCACACGCCGCTTGGTTCGCGAAAACGAACTCAGCGTCAACGACCTGATTTACCCCGTGTTTGTGCTTGATGGCGAGAACAAACGCCAAACTATCGCTTCAATGCCCGGGGTGGAGCGCTTGAGTCTGGACTTGCTGCTGCCCGTGGCCGAGCACTGCGTGAAATTGGGCATTCCGGTGATGGCTCTCTTTCCCGTCATCGATCCCAGCTTGAAAACCCCCGACGGCATGGAAGCCACCAACCGTAAGGGCCTAGTGCCTCGCGTGGTGCAGGCACTTAAGAAAGAGTTTCCCGATTTGGGCGTGATGACCGATGTGGCACTGGACCCCTTCACCAGCCACGGACAAGACGGTTGGCTGGATGAAACCGGCTACATCCTCAACGACGAGACTGTGAAGGTATTGGTGGAACAAGCCCTCACCCAAGCCGCGGCCGGCGTGGACATTGTCGCGCCCAGCGACATGATGGACGGGCGCATTGCGGCTATTC
>JABMMR010000114.1 GCA_013205525.1 Burkholderiales bacterium
CAAGTGGCCAGAGCCCTTGGTTATATTAGCAATGCATATGCCGATTTGCATAGGTGTATTCGCTAGGTAAAAAATTGCCAGAAGAATGAATAGGTGCTGCTTATTCGACTGGTTTTATAAATTTGCTGGTTTTATAGTGTGCACTTGTCACAACCCGCGCGACAAGTGTCACTGCGGGTGTATCAATGGCATTAAGAATTTTTGGGATGCGCAATATTCAAACGCTTCATGTGCCGATAAAGAGTCATGCGCGACAAGCCCAAATCGGTGGCCGTGAGCGACACATTCCACGCCCGCTGCTTTAGGGCGGCAAGCAAGTTGTCGCGCTCTGGGCTTGTGAGGGGGCCTGCCGAAATGTTGACCGAGGACAAGTGGCTAGGCGCAAGATTCAGGCTGAGGCTGCTGCGCAAATAGGTGGGCAAGTCTGCGACTTGGATAACCGCGCTTTGCGCCACGGAACAAGCGTATTCGATGACACTTCGCAGTTCACGCAGGTTTCCTGGCCAAGGGTGTTGCTTCAGCACCTCAAGCGTTTGGGCAGCTAAGCTGGGTTTGTCTCGAGTGGCCTGTTGCCAAGCATAAAGCCCAAACAAATGTTGAATAACCCAAGTCAAGTCTTGTCGCTCGCGCAAGGGCGGCAACTGCAAACGCGCGCCAGCCAGGCGGTAAAAAAGGTCCTCCCTGAAACTGCCTTCGCGCACCATGAGGGAGAGATCTCGATGGCTGGCCGAGATCAAGCGGATATTGACTTTGATGGGCTGTTTGGCACCCACAGGCAAGACCTCTTGCTCGGAAAACACCCTCAGCAGCCGAACCTGCACCGACAAAGGCATGTCCCCTATTTCATCTAAAAACAAACTGCCTTGATCGGCCTGTTGAATCAGCCCCATCTTGCCTTTGCCGAGTGCACCAGTGAAGCTTCCTGGCGCATAGCCAAACAACTCGCTTTCTATCAAGCCCTCGGGCAAAGCTGCGCAGTTAACCGCCACAAAGGGCTTGAGTCGGCGCGGGCTGGATTGGTGAATCGCCTTGGCAAAAAACTCTTTGCCGCAACCCGTTTCACCCAAGAGCAACAGGCTAATAGGTGTGGGCGCTAACTTGGCGGCGTGTGCAATTTGAGCATCAAGCTTGGGGTCGCCGCCGGACAAGGCGCAAAGCGGCGCGGGGATCAAAGCGCCCTTGTCGTGGCCTGTGTTTTGTCCAGGGATGCCAAGGGTTTTGCGCGGTGCTGAAACTTGCACGAAAAGCAGCCGTTGGTCGACAACGGTGGTCACGGTTTGCCGTGCATACGCGCTTTTGAATAAGAAGCCTGCCAAATCAGTGACGCCAATTTCAAGCAAGCTTTCTAGCTTGGCGCCCATCAAGCTTGGGGCTGTAGGCGTTTGAAAAAACTCCAAGGCTCGGCGATTGTGGCCAATCACCTCGGCACGCTCGTTGAGCGCCAGCAATAATTCAGGATGAACCTCCAAAAAATGGGGTGCAGATGCCAAGCGCAACACCCATTGGTCTGAAAATTGGTTCAGAAAATAAGCGTTTTCAATTTGATGGGTGTAAATACGCACCAGCTGCAGTGCAAAGTGCTGACTTTGCTTTTGCTCGGGCGAGTGCAGTGCCGACAAATCCAGCACCGCTTGAATGGTTCCGGTGGGTCCATAAATGGGGGCAGCCGTGCAGGTGAGGGGGATATGCATGGCATCGAAGTGATCGGCTTGGTGTACCGTCAAGCTTTGGCCGGTAGACAAACATGTGCCCACGCCATTGGTGCCTGCAAATTGCTCGCTCCACACCGCGCCAAGATATAAGCCGGTTTTGCGCAAACTGGCATCCATTTGCAAGTCGCCAATAAAGTCCACTGTGACGCCTTTGGCATCGGTCAACAAGACCACATAACCCAAGCCTGACACTTGTTGGTAGAGTGCCTCTAGGCCATAGCGGGCAACTCGCATAAGCCCTTCAATTTGGTCCTGGTGTTCGCGGTAACGCTCATGCGGCAAGATGATGGCCTCTTGCATGCGCGTGGGGTCGAGTTTGTGGTCACGCACGCAGCGCAACCATGACTGGCGAATAACATCATCATGCGCAAGCGCTGCGTCATCAAGCGCTTGCTGTTGCGCTACTTGTAGAACCGTATCGATATGCGAGCGTTGCAAGGCATGCATGGAAACATTGCTCCCGATGAACATCCGTCTGAAAAAGACACGCTGCCACGCAGCAGAAATGGTCACCCCTGAGGGGCCAATTTAGTTTCTTCAGCCTTTGTATGTCAATGCTCTTGAACCCATCCTAGGGTTTGCCCGCGCGTTCATACAGCGGATGGACCTTGGGCAAATTGGCCTGTATGTCTTTGATGCGGGTGCTGCCCGAAGGATGGGTGCTGAGCCACTGCGGTGGCGCGCCTTTGTTGGCGGCGTCCATTTTTTGCCAAAGTGTGACGCCGGCCTGCGGGTTGTAGCCCGCCCTTGCCGCCAACTCCATGCCCACCAAATCGGCTTCGCTCTCGTCTTCACGGCTGAATTTCAAGGTCAATAAATTCGCGCCTTGGGCCGCCACGGCGTCGGTCAAGCGCGGGTCCACACCCAAATACACCGAGGCCAAAGCGCCGCCGATTCTGGACAAGGCATTGGTGGCCATGCTCTTGCCCATGCGCTCGCGGGCGTGCTCGCGCAGGGCGTGGGCGATTTCATGGCCCATGACCACGGCAACTTCGTCGTCGGTGAGTTCGAGCTTGCTCAAGATGCCATGAAAAAAGGCAATCTTGCCGCCAGGCATGCAAAACGCATTGATTTGATCGGAACCTATGAGGTTGACCTGCCAAGCCCAGTCTTTGGCGCGCGGGTTCCATTCGTAGCTGTAAGGAATTAAGCGCTTGGAAATAGACCGCAGCCGCAGCACTTGGGGATGGTTGTCCGGCGCCAGCGCATTTTTGTCCGAGGCTTGCTTGAGCATTTGGTTGTATTGGGTAAGGGCGCTGACTTCGACCTCGGCGGCAGGCACGAGCTTGGTGAAATTGGACTGCTTACCCACCTCTACCCCATCGCGGGAAAAAGCATCCAAGCTGTAAGCACCCGCCATACAAAATGCACAGTGATGGAAAAAAGCACGTTTGCTCAGCATAGTTGTTGCCTCTGAAGGGGTCGCACAATACAAGGGTATGAACGATAACCCAACTCCTTCTACCAAGCTACCTTCCTGGCAGGACAGCTTGCTGATTTACCTCAGCCCCAACAGCTTGCGTATGTTGGTTTTGGGGTTTTCGGCAGGTTTGCCACTTTTGCTGGTGCTGGGCACCCTCAGTTTTCGTCTTCGCGAAGCCGGCATAGACCGCGCCACCATAGGTTTTTTAAGCTGGGTCGGTTTGACCTATGGCTTCAAATGGGCATGGGCACCGCTGGTAGACCGCTTGCCTTTGCCACTGCTCACACCGCTGTTGGGACGGCGGCGCAGTTGGTTGTTGCTGGCGCAAGCGGCGGTGATGGCCGGGCTTTTGGGCATGGCGTGGAGCAACCCCCAAGATTCACTCACGCCCTTGGTGGGTTTTGCACTGCTGGCGGCGTTTGGCTCGGCCACACAAGACATTGCTTTAGACGCGTTTCGGATTGAGTCTGCCCAAGCGCGGCTGCAAGCGGTGCTGGCTGCGAGCTACCAAACCGGTTATCGACTTGCCATGATTTGGGCGGGTGCGGGTGTTTTTTGGATTGCCGCCCGTGCCGAAGTAGGTGGCTTGCCCGCAGGCAGCTACCAAGACGCGGCTTGGCGCATTGCCTACATCGCCATGGCGCTGTCGATGGCGGTGGGCATGGTGACGGTGCTGTTTTCCAAAGAGCCCGCCCATGTGGTGCTGCCGCCAGCGCGTGGTCTGCGCGAATGGCTGCAAGTGGCGGTGGTGGCACCCGTTAGCGAGTTTGTGCGGCGCTACCGTTGGCACGCAGTGTTGCTGTTGGCGCTGATTGGCACTTACCGCATCAGCGATATTGTCATGGGCATCATGGCCAACCCGTTTTATGTGGACATGGGTTACACCAAAGAAGAGGTGGCTACCGTCACCAAACTGTACGGCGTGATCATGACCTTGGTTGGCGCTTTTTTGGGTGGCAGCATGGTGCTGCGCTGGGGCGTGATGCGCGTGTTGATGCTGGGCGCGGTCTTGAGTGCGCTCACCAATCTGCTGTTTGCTTGGCTGGCCATGCACGGCCATGATGTCTATGCCTTGATTGCGGTGGTGTCGGCCGACAACTTGGCCAGCGGTATTGCCTCGGCCGCCTTCATTGCCTATTTGTCTTCACTCACCCATGTGCAGTACTCGGCCACGCAGTACGCGCTGTTTAGTTCGCTCATGCTTTTATTGCCCAAGTTCTTGGCAGGATTTTCGGGCGTGGCGGTGGATGCTGCCGGCTATGCGTGGTTTTTCATGGGAACTGCCTTGTTGGGTCTTCCCGTGTTGCTGCTGGTGTGGTTGGCCAGCAAGTTTGGCTCTTCAGGCGATTAAAAATTAATTGGGATCTGACCCCAATTAATTGACGGAGACGGGCACGCGAGGGGCTAAGGCGCACATCAGTTCATAGCCCACGGTGCCAGCAGCAGCGGCCACCTCATCGATGCACAATACTTCGCCGGTGCTGGCTTGACCCCAAAGTGTGACTGAAGCGCCAATGCCGACGTGGGGCACAGGTGTTAAGTCGACGCACAACATATCCATGCTGACCCGCCCGACGGTGGTGCAACGCTGGCCATCGATCAACACCGGCGTACCCGTGGGGGCGTGGCGCGGATAGCCATCGGCATAGCCACAGGCCACCACAGCTATGCGCATATCGCGCGGCGCTTGAAAAACACCACCATAGCCCACCTCGTCGCCAGTCTTCAAATCTTGCGTGGCAATGACTTGGCTGCGCAAACTCATGGCGGGACGCAAACCCCAGTGAGCCGCGTCATGCGAGGGATGGTCGGGCGCGCTGCCGTACAAAGCAATACCGGGGCGCACCCAGTCGGCCGTGATCTCTGGCGCAGACCCATGGCGCAACAGCGCCGCGCTGTTGGCCAAGCTGCGCTCACCGGGCAGGTCGTGGCTGATGTCCTTGAACACTTGCCTTTGTGCGTCCACGCCCTGCGAGTCGTCGGCATGTGCAAAGTGAGTCATCAGCGATATTTCATCCACCTGCGGCAAGGCATTCAAACGCACCCAAGCCGAGCGAAACCGGGCTGGGGCAAAGCCCAGGCGGTTCATGCCGGTGTTCATTTTCAAAAAGACCCGCTGCGGCAACTGTGTTTTGTGGCGACTCAGCATATCGATTTGTGCCTCGTGGTGCACCACATGCCACAGGTCCAGGCGCGAACACAGCTCTAAGTCGCGTTGCTCAAACACGCCTTCGAGCAGCAAGACCGGACCACGCCAACCCAGGTCTCGCAATATTTGCGCTTCTTGCAAGTCCAGCACCGCGAAACCATCGGCGGCTCGCAAACCCTCGAAAACCCGCTGTATACCATGACCGTAAGCGTCGGCTTTGACCACTGCACAAACCTGCGCATCGCGCGACGCTTGTCGCACACCTGCAAGGTTGTCGCAAAGGGCTTGTGTATGGATGAGGGCTTGTATGGGACGGGCCATAAGGGAGATTGTCGCAGGCTCGAAAAAGCCTAAACCGCATGATATAACTCACCAGCACTCAGGGCTTTTGTACTTCACTCCACTCTTTATGCCTTCTCACTTGAACCGCTTTCCCTGCATCCCTGACTTTTTATGAAACGCGGTTTTTACACCATCATGGCGGCGCAGTTTTTCAGCTCCTTGGCTGACAACGCCTTGTTTGTAGCCGCCGTTGAACTCATCAAGGCCGGCGGCGGCGCCGAATGGCAGGGCGCAGCACTGGTACCCATGTTTGCCTTGTTTTATGTGGTGCTCGCGCCATTTGTGGGCGCCTTCGCCGACTCGCGCCCCAAGGGGCAGGTGATGTTCGTGAGCAATGGCATCAAAGTGCTGGGTTGTTTGATGATGTTGTTTGGCTCGCATCCCTTGCTGGCCTATGCCATCGTTGGCTTGGGCGCGGCCGCCTACTCGCCAGCCAAGTACGGCATCCTCACCGAGCTGCTGCCCGCCTCCTTGTTGGTCAAGGCCAATGGCTGGATTGAGGGTTTGACCATCGCCTCCATCATCTTGGGTGTGTTGCTAGGCGGTCAGTTGGTGGGGCCGCATATTGCCGGCTATTTACTCAGTTTTGACTTTCCTTTGATTAACACCCCCATAGACACTGCGCCCGAAGCGGCTATTTGTGTGTTGGTCTTTTTGTATCTTTTGGCGGCTTGGTTCAATACCCGCATTCCCGACACGGGTGTGGCCTTGATTCCCCTTCAAGCCGATCAACAACACTCGCTGCCGCGTCACTTGCTGGCCTTGGTACCCGATTTTTGGCGCTGCAATATGCTGTTGTGGCGCGACAAACTGGGGCAAATTTCTTTGGCCACCACCACCTTGTTTTGGGGCGTAAGTGGCAATTTGCGCTACATAGTTTTGGCTTGGAGCGCCGTGGCTTTAGGCTACACCACCACCCAAGCCTCTTCTCTGGTGGGCGTCATTGCGATTGGCACGGCCGTGGGTGCGGTGATGGCGTCGCTGCGCACCCGCTTGAGCGATGCCCCCAAGCTGATGGGTTTGGGCATCGCCATGGGTTTGCTGGTGCTGGTGATGAACCTGATTGACAATGTGTGGGTGGCTGCGCCGTTTTTCATTTTGCTCGGCGGCTTGGGCGGCTTTTTGGTGGTTCCTATGAACGCCTTGCTGCAGCACCGCGGCCACAACCTGATGGGAGCGGGTCGCTCTATCGCGGTGCAAAACTTCAATGAACAGGCTTGTATTTTGGCCTTGGGCGGTTTGTATGCCTTGTCGTCTGCGTTTGGCTTGAGCGCCTTTACTGCCATCGTTTGTTTTGGCGTGATAGTGGCGGGCAATATGTGGCTGATTCAGCGCTGGCATAAAAGCAACTGCGTTAACCACGCCCAAGAGGTCGAGCGCTTGCTAGACATCGCCCGCCAAGACCCTTCTCACTGAACGCCATGACAGGCAGTTGGGGACCGGTACTGGCCCTGGTTTTCAATGCCGCCGTGTTTGGTTTGAGCTGGTGGCCGCTCAGAGAAATGCAAGCCCGCGGCTTGCATCCCCTGTGGGCCACAGCACTGATGTTCGGCTTGGCCTGTGTTTGCATCATTGCCTACCGGCCACAAGCTTGGCGCGGTTTGTTGCGCCACCCGGTCTTATGGTGGTTGTTCATCGCCTCGGGGCTGACCAACTTTGGCTTCAATTGGGCTGTCACCTTGGGCGATGTGGTGAGAGTGGTTTTGCTTTTTTACACCATGCCTGCATGGGCGGTGGTGTTGGCTTGGTGGCTGCTCGGCGAGCGCCCCAGCCGTGGCGGGCTCATGCGCTTGTTGTTGGCACTCTTGGGCGTTGCGCTGGTGCTGAAAACCCCCGAGATGGACTGGCCATGGCCGGCTTCTTTGCTGGACTATTTGGCGCTTTTGGGCGGCGCGAGTTTTGCCTTGGTCAATGTCTTGCTGCGCAAATTGGCCTATGTGCCAGACAGCGAACGCACCAGCGCCATGTTTGGTGGCGGCATGTTGGTGACTGCCGTGGCGGCGGCTATCGGCGTGCCCTTGGGATTGGTTTCTGTGCCTACAGATTTGAGTTGGTGGCCGTATGCGCTGGGCCTGTCCCTACTTTTGCTGGCGGCCAACGCCAGCTTGCAATATGGCGCCGCACGCTTGCCCGCCAGCACCACCGCTTTGGTGATGTTGTCCGAGATTGTGTTTGCCGCCCTGTCGTCTGTGGCCTTGGGTGCGTCTGAGCTCAGCGAACGCAAACTTTTAGGCGGTGCTCTGATTGTGTTGGCGGCATTTTTAGCGACAATGCCCACTCAATCCAAGGAACCCCCTTTATGACCACTCTTTACGATTTCCAAGCCCAGTCCATTAGCGGCGAGATGGTTAACTTTTCAGACTACAAAGACAAAGCCTTGTTGATCGTCAATACCGCCAGTGCTTGCGGCTTCACGCCTCAATTTGCCGGCTTGGAAGCTTTGCACCAAGAGTTTGGTTCACAAGGCTTGGTGGTTTTGGGTTTCCCCTGTAACCAGTTTGGCGGCCAAGACCCGGGCAGCAATCAAGACATTGGTGTTTTTTGCCAAAAAAACTATGGCGTGAGCTTTCCCATGATGGCCAAAATTGATGTCATCGGCTCGCAAGCGCATCCCTTGTTTCAGTGGCTCAAAACACAGGCGCCAGGCATCTTGGGCAGCGAAGGTATCAAGTGGAACTTCACCAAGTTTTTGGTTAATCGACAAGGTCAGGTGGTCAAGCGCTATGCGTCTCTTGACAAACCCGCCAGCATGTCGGCAGATATAGCCGCAGCTTTGGCCTGAGCCTGAGTAAGTTTGCTCCCTGCGCCCGTTAACAACCATGACCCTCTTTCATAGCGCACAAAGAGTGGTTGATCAAGCCATGTCGAGATGGTGGGCGAATGACTTGCTTGGTCGGCAACACACGATGTTGCAGGGCTATTTATTTTTCATTTTTTTGATCCTCATTGGCTTTTGTTTTATTCAGGGTCCCACTGCTCTTTTGCAGCCCAATCTTCTGGCCTTGGCCGCCTTGACGCTGCTTTACCTGCTTTATGAACGCCGTGTCCTGAGCTTGAAATGGATGGCACACGGCATGATCGCCATCAGTTTTAGTTTGATTTTCTCCATCCTTTTGCGCGGCGGTGGCTTGTCTTCACCCTTGATGTTGTGGCTGGGCATCGTGCCCGTGCCAGCTATTTTTCTGCTCGGTATTTCCAGCTCCTTGAAGTGGGCGGCCAGCGTCATCTTCGGCATCTTGTCGCTGTTTGCGCTCACCTGGCTTGGCTGGTTGCCTTCAGTGGTTCACTTCGAGCGCAGTCATATCACTTGGGCGGCTGTCAGCAGTTTGTGTGTTGCCAGCAGCGTGTTTTTCTTGCCCCTTATCTACCACTTGCTGAACCAACGACAGCTGGCTGAAATTGAGCAGCGCAACACCGAACTCGAGCAGGCCCGCACCGAATTGTTGGCGTCGGAAAGCCACAAAGACCGCTTCATGGCTGCAGTGGGTCATGAATTGCGAACACCCATGAATGCGATTTTGGGCTTCAACGACTTGTTGCGCCAAGGTGAACAACTCTCAGCTGATGACCAAGAAACTGTTGCTCTCATCAGTCAATCCACCCACAAGCTGCTCAAACTGATCAACCAAATTTTGGATTTTTCGCAATTGCAAGCCGGCCGCTTGCTGCTAAGCATGGAGCCAGCCTTGTTAGAAGAGGAGGTTCAACATGTGGTCAACAGCATTCGCCCGCAAGTCAACCCCCAAGTGACATTGCAATGGGAGCTGGCGCAGGATGTGCCGGTTTGGATTCTCACGGATGCGCAAAGGCTCAAAGAAGTGTTGCTGAGTTTGCTGGACAACGCCTGCAAGTTCACCAGCGAAGGCCGGATCTTGCTGCGCATCAGTGTGCAAGAACAGCAATTGTTGTTTGAAGTCATCGACAGCGGCACCGGCATCGCTGCCGAATTTCAAGCCCATATCTTCAACCGTTTTGAGCATGCTGATCAAGAAACTTTGCGCCAGTTTGGTGGTACCGGTTTAGGCCTGGCGGTTACCAAACTTTTGATAGAGCTGTTTGATGGCCAAATAGGTTTGGAGAGTCAACTCGGCCAAGGTTCGCGGTTTTGGTTTCACCTACCGATGCAGCCCAGTGAGGCGCCCTTGCATCTTGTCACTTCGCATTTAACGATGCCTGTGTGGGACGGCCCCTTCAACTTATTGCTGGTCGATGACCACTTGGTCAATTTGCAATTGGCCCGCCACCTTTGTCAAAGTATTTGGCCGCAGGCGAATATTTTCTGCGTCGCCTCTGGCGCGGCTTGTTTAAGCGAGCTGCAAAAGTCTGCGGTGGACTTGGTTCTGATGGACATGTTCATGCCCGAGATGAATGGCCCACAAACCTGCCAAACCATTCGTCAGGAGTTCCCTTCACCTGTGTGTCACGTACCCATCATTGGCTTGAC
>JABMMR010000115.1 GCA_013205525.1 Burkholderiales bacterium
TGGTGCGTCTACCAATTTCGCCACCCGCGCAGGATTGAAAAAAACAAAGGGCGGTCTGACTGAACAGACCACCCGCTCGAAATCGGGTAAGGGCTAAATTCTACCCGCCTCGGCCTTAGGCAAAGCAAGGCCTCAGCGCTTGACCCTGAACCAAGCGGCATACATGGCGGGCAAGACCAACAAGGTGAGTACCGTGGCGTGAATATTAATGACTGACCGATTGGTAAATTTATTCCGAACCCCAGGTCTGTCAAGCGACAATCAAGAGCCCATGCCAGCCATAGACCATTACGAAAACTTCCCCGTAGCTTCTTGGCTGTGTCCGCCGCGTCTGCGCCCAGCGGTGGTGGCTATCTACCACTTTGCCCGCACCGCTGACGACATCGCCGACGAGGGGGACGCCGACGCGGACACCCGATTGCGCCAATTGCAAGCTTTTAAGCAAGATTTGCTGGCAAGTGCCGCGTCTGTCGCCCATGTCAGCCAAGAATGGCCGCAGGTTTTTCAAGCTTTGGCAAGGCAAATCCAAGCCCATGCCTTGCCTGTGCCAGCCCTGTCAGACCTGCTCAACGCCTTTGTACAAGATGTCAGCTACACCCGGGATCAGCGTCGCTACGCCTCACGCGCCGAGTTACTGGACTATTGCCGACGCTCGGCCAACCCCGTGGGGCGACTGTTATTGCATCTGTATGGGGTCAACGATGCACTGTCACTGTCACAGAGCGACGCGATTTGTTCGGCTTTGCAACTGATCAATTTTTGGCAAGACTTAAGCGAAGATATTCCACGCGGGCGGCATTACCTGCCCAGCGGCGCCATACTGGCCGAGGAAATCGCTTATGCCCGCGCTTTGATGCAGCAAGGCAGCCCCTTGGTTCACAAGGTGGCGGGTCGCGGGGGCTGGGAGTTGCGTTTGGTGGTGCAAGGGGGCTTACGGATATTGGACAAGCTCGAACGGGCAGACCCTCATCGCACCCGACCGGTACTTTCAGGCCCAGACTTTGCGTTAATGGCTTGGCGTGCTTGTTGGATGCGCAAACCCTTCTGACACACCCGGTACTTTGTCAATGCCACAATCACGGGCATGACGCCGCAAGACTATGTACAACAAAAAGCCGCCGCCTCTGGCAGCAGTTTTTATTACGCTTTTTTGTTTCTGCCCCCGCCTAGGCGTGCCGCCATCACCGCTTTTTATGCGTTTTGTCGAGAGGTGGATGATGTGGTTGACGAGGTGCAAGACACAACCGTCGCCGCCCAAAAACTGCAGTGGTGGCAAACCGAGGTAGACAACAGTTTTGCTGGCCACGCCCAGCATCCGGTGATGAAGGCATTAATGCCTTTGAGTGCCGAATTTGGCATCACTTCCCAGCACTTGCATGCTGTGATTGCCGGTTGCCAAATGGATTTGAACCAAACCCGTTACCTCGACTATGCCGGTTTACAAACCTACTGCCATTTGGTCGCCGGCGTGGTGGGGGAAGTGGCTGCGCGTATTTTTGGTCAAACCCAAGCTGAGACAACCGCTTACGCCCATCAACTGGGCTTGGCTTTTCAACTCACCAACATCATCCGCGATGTGGGCGAAGACGCGCTGCGAGGTCGCATCTACCTGCCCATGAGTGAATTGCAGCAGTTTCAAGTCACCGCCCAAGACATACTTGAGCGCCGAGACACCCCCGCCTTTCAGGCCTTGATGACTTTTCAGTCCGAGCGTGCGCAGCGCACCTACAAAGAAGCACTGGAAAAACTACCTGCTGTCGATTTACGCCACCAAAAGCCAGGCCTGATGATGGCCAGCATCTACCGCACCTTGCTGACTGAAATCGCATCAGCCGGCTTTCCCGTGTTGCGCCAGCGAGTGGCCCTCACCCCTTTGCGCAAATTTTGGCTGGCTTGGAAAATGCAGGCCTTGGGGCGTTTTTGAGCCGCTTGACCATCATCGGTGGCGGTTGGGCGGGCTTAGCCGCGGCGGTTCGCGCCACTGAGCAAGGCTACTCGGTGCGCTTGCTAGAAGCTGCGCCGCAATTGGGTGGGCGCGCAAGGCGGGTCATGCACGATGGTTTGGCCTTAGACAACGGTCAGCACATCTTGATAGGCGCATACCGCGACACCTTGCACCTGCTTCAAACCCTCGGCATAGATACAAAAACGGCTCTGTGTCGCATGCCTTTGCAATTGCAAACCATCACTGGTGAGGGCTTGGCTTTGCCGCGCCTGCCCGCGCCGCTGAACCTGTTGATTGGCGTAGGCATGGCCAAGGGCTGGACTTGGGGCGACAAATTCACACTGTTACGCGTCGCGGCGCAATGGCAACGCCGAGGCTTTCGCTGTGAAGCACACCTGAACGTGGCCCAGTTGTGCCAAAACATCCCCTCCAAAGTGATGAAATTGCTGATAGAGCCTTTGTGTGTGTCAGCCTTGAACCTGCCGCCTCACCTGGCCAGTGCGCAGATTTTTCTGACAGTGCTGAAAGACGCTTTGTGGTCGGGTCAGGGCGGCAGCGATTTGTTGCTGCCTCGCGTGGATTTGGGTCGGCTGATGCCAGACGCAGCACTGGCTTGGTTGAGCCAGCTAGGGGCGGTGGTGCAAACCCACCAGCGTGTGCAAACCCTTAAGCCTTGGCAAAACGCGCCCGTGCTGCTGGCTTGTCCGCCTTGGGAGGCTGCGCTTCTGACCCAAACACTGGCCCCCGAATGGTCGGCCAAGGCCGCTGGCTTGGCACACACCGCCATCAGCACCGTCTATGTGCGAACCCAGCAAGCCCTGGACTGGCCTCAAGCCATGCTGGCCTTGACCAGCAGCGCCCACGCGCCCGCGCAATTTGCTTTTGACAAAGGCCGCCTCAGCGCCGACCCGCAGTTCAAAGGCGTGGTGGCTTTGGTGGCCAGCGCAAGCCTTGGCGAGCGCGACGCCATCAGCGCGAACGTGATGCGGCAACTGTCAGAGCAA
>JABMMR010000116.1 GCA_013205525.1 Burkholderiales bacterium
CTCTTGCAAATCTGCCAAGACATGAGAATCGTGGCCTATGAAGATGTGTTTTTGAATTCACCTGATAGGTATGTCCAACGCATTGTTGCTGTGCTCGCCGACAAGGCCCGCACAACACGCTTTGCAGGCAGCTCTGATACAACAGGGAAAAGCTAGAATGACATTCTTAACCTTATTGTCATACCAGCCTAAATGAAACCCATACGTGCAAGCATCGTGGCCTTGATCACGCCAATGCTCGAAGACGGCAGCGTTGATTACCCAGCTTTGCGTCGACTCATAGATTGGCATATCGAACAAGGCACAGACTGCATTGGCGTGGTGGGCACCACCGGCGAATCGCCTACCGTGTCTGTTCAAGAGCATTGCGAAATCATCCGTGTCTCTGTTGAGCAAGCCAGCAAACGAGTGCCCATCATGGCGGGATGTGGCGCCAACTCGACCTCTGAAGCCATTGAGTTGGCCCGTTTCGCCAAAGAAGTGGGCGCAGATTGCCAACTGCAAGTGGTCCCCTATTACAACAAGCCCACCCAAGAAGGGCAGTACCAGCACTTTCGCGCCATCGCTGAAGCAGTCGATTTGCCCATGGTTTTGTATAACGTGCCCGGCCGAACCGTTGCCGATATGCAGCACGACACAGTGATGCGCTTGGCGCAAATTGACGGCATCATTGGCATCAAGGAAGCCACTGGCAACATCGAACGTGCTCAGTGGCTGATTCATGATGCCCCCAAAGGCTTCTCCATTTATTCGGGTGACGACGGCACGGCCGTGGCTTTGATGCTGTGCGGCGGTCATGGCAATGTCAGCGTCACAGCCAACATCGCCCCCAAACTGATGCATGAGCTGTGCCTTGCCGCTATCGCGGGTAATGCGCAGCAAGCCATGGCCCTGCAGCGACAGTTGTTGGTGCTGCATAAAAACATGTTCACTGAATCCAACCCCATTCCCGTTAAATGGGCAGCCCAGCGCATGGGGCTTTGCAGTCCAGCCTTGCGCTTGCCCCTGACCCCCTTGAGCCCACACTTGCAAGCAGCGTTGGAAAACGCGATGCGCAACTGTGGCTTGATTTGATTGCCCCAAAGGACACTCTGTAATGCAACCAACGAAATCTGCTGTTTTTCACCGATTAGGTCTGATGATGTGGGTCTGTTGCTTGGCCGCTTGTGGTTCGGTCATGGATACCGACAAGGTCAATTACAAAAATCAAACTGAAGCCCCGCCTGCCACCTCACTGGAAGTTCCTCCTGATTTAAGCAAAATCAACCGCAACAAACGCTTTGATGTGCCCGGCGGCACCATCAGCGCAAATGAACTTGGTGGCTTGAAAAACCCAGATTCGGGACCTCTCACCAGCCCCTTGGCCTTGGCTGATGTTCAAGTCAAGCGCTCTGGCAACCAAATGTGGCTTGAAATCGCTCGCCCCCCTGAAGATTTGTGGATTGCTGTGCGCGATTTTTGGAAAGAATCAGGCTTCACCATGCTGCGAGACGAACAAGCCATAGGCGTGATGGAAACCGAATGGGCAGAAAACCGCGCCAAATTGCCACAAGACTTTGTTAGACGCAATTTGGGCAAAGTACTCGATGGTTTGTATTCCACCGGCGAGCGTGACAAATTCCGTATCCGTTTAGACCGCACCGAGTCCAACCATACCGAGTTGTATGTGGTGCACCGCGGCATGGTCGAGGTTTACTCAGACAAACTTTCCAGAAGCACGGTATGGCAACCCAGGGCCAATGACCCCGAGTTAGAAAAAGAATTTTTGCGCCGACTGATGCTCAGACTTGCACCCTCAACAACTGATAACGCCAAGGCTTTTGAAGGCGGCGTCGCTAAGAGTTCTAGCCAACTCACCAGCATAGATGGCAAGCCCGCAGTCAGCTTCAACCAAGGCTTTGATGTGGCTTGGCGTCGTGTGGGTGTACTGCTTGATCGCAATGGTTTCACAGTGGAAGACCGTGACCGCAAGCAAGGTATCTACTTTGTGCGTTATGTGGATATGCCGGATGAGACCGAAGAAGGCTTCTTCAGCAAATTATTCAGTTCATCAAAGAACAGTGTGGGTCCTCAGCAGTACCGTCTGAAAATCATCAGCCCCAACAACGCCTCCTCAACCATTACTATTTTGAACGCCTCTGGCCAACCTGATGCATCGGCCACCGCGCAAAAAATTGCACAGTTGCTGGTCAAAGAATTGCAGTAATAAGTGCTGCGGTTCAAAAATCTGGGCAGTGGTAGCGCTGGTAACGCCACCTTGGTGGAGGCGCGTTGCGGCACCTTGGTGTCTCGTTTATTGATCGACTGCGGCTTGAGCGTGAAAGAGTTGTCGCGGCGCTTGGCCATGGCAGATTTAAGTCTGGAAGACCTCGACGCTGTGTTTATTACGCACGAGCACGCAGACCATATTGGTCACACCCAACAACTGGCCAAACGTTCTGCACTGCAAGTATGGATGAGCAAGGGGACCGCATTGGCCAGCGGCGTTCTCGACTGGGGACTCCCCATAGAGCAACTGCAGTTTGTCAAAGATGGACAAACCCTGAGCCTTGGCAGTTTGCAGTTGCAGCCCTTTACTGTTCCGCATGACGCCAGAGAACCTCTGCAACTTCGTTGCAGTGATGGCGCCACCAGTTTGGGTGTTGTCACCGATTTAGGACACGGCAGCGACCATGTGGTGCAGGCTTTAAAGGATTGTCAAGCCTTGCTGCTTGAATGCAACCATGACAGCGACTTGCTGGCGCAATCGGCTTACCCGATTTTTTTGAAAAAACGCATCGCTGGACCTTTAGGGCATTTGTCCAACAGTGAATCAGCCCAACTCGCTAGCGCCTTGTGTCACAACGGTTTGAACCTGCTGGTGGCGGCGCATTTAAGCGAGCGCAATAACCGCCCCGAACTTGCACAAATGGTTTTATCCTTAGCCATCGGTTGTAGCGCTGAAGAAATACCGGTTGCCGACCCCTTGCTAGGCACGCCTTGGTATACGGTGCATTAAGCCTCTTTACAAACCTTCAGGCGTAGCGTTGCCGCAGTTCTCGCTTAAGTAATTTGCCGCTGGGATTTTTAGGTAAGACATCAGTGAAAATAATTCGCTTAGGACATTTAAAGCCAGCCATATGCTGCTGGCAATGCTTGATCACATCTTCCTCAGCCAAACCATGACCCTGCTTGACCACAATCACCGCAGTGACCGCTTCTACCCATTTAGGGTCTGGCAAACCAATCACCGCCACCTCACTGACGGCTGTCAGGCGGTAAATCATTTCCTCAACCTCTCGGCTGGCAACGTTTTCACCACCGGTTTTGATCATGTCTTTTTTACGATCAACCACGGTGATGAAGCCCTCTGCGTCAATGGTAGCCAAGTCACCACTGTGAAACCATCCCGACTCAAAAGCGGCCCGCGTGCGTTCTTCGTCCTTGTAGTAACCCAGCATGAGGTGGGGCGAGCGGTGGACGATTTCGCCCACCTCGCCGCCGGCTTGAACATCGTTCATGTTTTCGTCCACCACGCGTGTTTCCACATGGATCACCGCTTTGCCGCAGGAGCCGGGTTTGCGCAATTGATCGTCGGGTCCCAGCAGAGTGGCCAAGGGTGCGATTTCGGTTTGCCCGTACAAGTTCCATAAACGCACACCAGGCAAACGCGCAGTCAATTCACGCAACACTTCAACAGGCATGATGGAGGCACCGTAATAACCTTTAACCAATGTGCGCATTTTGCTCGCGTCCAACAAAGGTGAGCGCAGCAAAGCGATCCAAACGGTAGGCGGCGCAAAGAAACTGGTGACACCAAAGCGCTCAATCAACGGCAACAGGTTTTCTGCTGTGGGCTTGGCTGTGATGATATTGGTGCTGCCCACATACACCGCTGGCCCGAAAAAAACATCCAATTGCGCGCAGTGATACAGGGGCAGCGAATGCAAGGCCAAATCATCTGTATGGATTTCAGCGTTGATCACGCAACTCACGTATTGCCACAATACTGCATCGTGGGTCAGCATGGCCCCTTTGGGACTTGACTCGGTGCCACTGGTGTACACAATTTGCAAAACATCGGTGCTTGAAAAAACTGGCGGCGGCAAAGCACCCTCAGCGGCCGCCAAGGTGTGAAAGTTGTGCATGCCAGGGCTTGGCAGCGTCTCAACTTCCGAAGGTATCCAAATAAACTCGGTAACTTGGGTATCCAAGGCAGCCGCAGCTTGCGCCAAGGGCGTGAGTTCACTGTCAGTGACCAGCACCCGCGCTTGGGCATGTTGAAGGATGTACGCCACCTCATCAGCTTTGAGCATGAAGTTGATGGGGACCAAAACGGCACCCATTCGTGCCAAAGCAAAACGCATGGCGGCAAACCCGTGGGAATTACGCGCCAACATCGCTACATGATCGCCCGTTTGTATACCCATGGCGTTTAAACCCACAGCCAAACGGTTCACCAACGCTTCAAATTGGGCATAGCTCCATTGGGTTTGGCCGCAAATGATGGCTGTTTTTTCAGGAAGTCGCTGGGCGGTTCGCCTGAGCACATCTCCCAAGGTTTGGCTTCTTGCGACAGAAATGAGGGGACTGTAAGAGGTGGAAAGAGCGGACATAGAGGAATCTTAGGACAAAAAAAAGCCACCCAAAGGTGGCTTGAGATCGAAGCAAAAAATTACTTCTTCTCGGCTTCAGCAGCAGGTGCAGCAGCAGGTGC
>JABMMR010000117.1 GCA_013205525.1 Burkholderiales bacterium
GCTCTACCAACTGAGCTAACGTCCCATCTTCATGCTTGAGCGCTTTTGGCAGTTCAGCAAAGCCTCAAAGTATAACTGTTTTTTGTTGATTTTTGCGAGCTTAATGCCCAGAGTTTTTCGACAAGCTACCTAAAACCCAAGCCGCTGCACAATTGCCAAAAGTAGCTGTCACTGTCACCACCGAACCATAGCCATGGCAGTTCAACGAGTGATCAGTTTGATTCTCAATCGATTGAGACTGCAGCACTCTTTCTTTGCTGAAAACGGCTGCAAGGCCCATGGGTTTGCCAGCCGATGCAGCGCTGTTTTCCTTGCGAAGACGTTGACGCAACAAAGACAATAAAGGGTCATGCGTCACATCAGCCAGGTCGGCCACATCGACTCGCTGAGGCAAGCGTTTACCACCCGCCGCACCTACGGTGATGAAGGGCGTATGGGTCGTCAAAGCCCATGCAGCCATGGCTTGTTTGGCAGCCATGTTGTCGCAGGCGTCAATCACCGCATCCGCAGCCACGGACAACAGCGCTTGGCAGTTGTCTGGCGCTATGAATTCTTCGACTGTATGGACTTCACATTCGGGGTGAATAAGCGCAATTCTTTGTTGGAGTGCCACCACTTTGGACATGCCTAAGGTGGTGCTGAGCGCTGGTAATTGACGATTGATATTCGATTCAGAGATATGGTCTAAATCAATCAAGGTCAAGGCGCGAACGCCACTGCGCGCCAAACATTCCACCGCCCATGAACCCACACCGCCAACGCCTACAACGACCACATGACTTTGACGTATTTGCTTAGCGCCGGCGTCTCCATATAAACGTGCAAGACCTCCAAAGCGCCGTTGCGCATCAGCACTGTCTAGCGTGGCCTCAGTGCCTGAAAGCGGATCCACTTTATTTGAGTTGAGCCAGTCTGTCCTTGGCGGCTGCCGCGGCTTCAGTGGCGGGGTATAACTTCAGCAAATCATTGAAGGTTTTACGTGCTTCTTTGGATTGCTTAATTTCGATTTGGGCATTGCCAATGGTCAACATGGCCTCTGGCGTTCGCGCATGGTTGGGATAGTCTGTGACCAAGTTGCGTAATTGCGCAATCGCTTCGTTGAAGTCTCTGCGGGCAAATTTGGAACTGCCCAGCCAATACAAGGCGCTGGGTTTGTAGCCTGAAACAGAATAGGTTTTCACAAACTGCCCAAATTCTTTGGCTGCGGCAGAAAAATCGCCTTTGCGAAAAAGCACAAAAGCAGCCTCAAAATCTCTCTTTTCTTCTGGGTCCGCCAAAAACTCAAAGCCATCAACTTGAACCGACAGTTTGTTGTCCTTGGGCGCTTCTTCAATGACCGCAGCAAAGGTTTCTTGCTTGGCCATACGCTCATAGAGCTTTTGGAAGCGATCTTCAATGTCCAGGCCGGCATCTTTCTGCGCACGTTGTAAAAGATTGATCTCTCTTAAGAGTTGCTCGCGCTCGCCCCGTAAATTAGCAATTTCTTGTTTGAGGACTTCGATTTGGGATTGCAACTGCAAGGCTGCCAGACGGCTGTCTTGTTTGGCTTGAGAGCTGTCTTGTTTGGCTTGAGAGCTGTCAACTTCAAGTTGCTTGCGCAGAAGCTCTATTTGTTTTTGGGTTTGGTCCAGTGACTTTTGCAGTATTTGATCGGAAGACTGTATTTGCGCCTGCCGCTGGGTCTCCAAGCGTTGGCGCAAATCCAAAATGGCTCTGCGAGCTTCATCGTCTTCAAACAGTGCGGCTTGAGAAGTTGAGGCCCCAAGGCCTAAAGACGCAAGCGCGCACAAGCGCCAGAATTTCATCGGTAGAAGAACTCAGCGCGACGGTTTTTAGCAAAAGCACTTTCATCAGCCCCTTGTGCAGCTGGTTTTTCCTTGCCAAAACTCACTGACTCGACTTGCGAATCAGCCACACCCAGCAAACTCAGGCTTTGGCGAACCGCATCAGCGCGCTTTTGACCCAATGCAAGGTTGTATTCACGACCACCGCGTTCATCGGTATGGCCTTCAAGCGAAACCTTGGCTCTTGGATTGGCCTTGAGGAACTGCGCGTGTGCATCGATGGCGGATTGAAACTCAGGCTTGACGGAATAACTGTCGTAATCAAAAAAGATCACTTTAGAGACATTGCCAGCTGGGCCAGCAGCCAAATTCACAGTGGGTGCAGTGTCAACAGGGACCACAGCAGATTTGGCTTCATTGGTTTTTGGGCTTAACTCAGGCGCAGGCTTCACAGGGTCTGGTGCAACTGACACACTTGCGCCAGATTGATCCACGACAGGTACATCATTGAGCTTGACACCAGAAGCGCAAGCACTCAACAAAAAAACCAAGGCAAACAAGTTAAGAAACTTTTTCATGAAATCTCCAAAAAATAATCAAGGGTAAAGAAAGGGGCCCCACTGGGGTTCTCGCATGTTGGAAATCTGTCCAGCAAGTCTGGCGCGTATTTTGCCATCCAAAGTAGTCGTCATCAGGGCTTCTTTGCCCTGATTCTGTGTGGAATACATAATAAGTTTTCCATTGGGGGCAAAGGTGGGTCTTTCATCAGCATTCGTGTCTGTCAGAGCCCATGTTTTGTCATTGACCATATCCATGATGTGCAGTTTGTAAGCCGCACCTATGCGAGACACAAAAGCCAGCCATTTACCGTCGGGACTCAAGCTGGGTGAAATGTTGTAAGTGCCATTGAAGGTAACCCGCTGAACTGGCCCACCCATAGAAGGGGTTCTGTAAATTTGCGGTGAACCGCCTCGGTCACTGACAAAATAAATGGCTGATCCATCAGCACTAAAAACCGGCTCTGTGTCTATGCCGCTTGATTGGGTGAGTCTTTTCGGTTCGCCACCTTTGGCATCAATCAAAAACAACTGTGAACCCCCGTCGCGGCTGAGGGTGATGGCCAAGCTTTTGCCATCAGGAGACCACGCAGGCGCGCTATTGGACCCTTTGAAATTGGCCAGCACCCTTCTTTTCCCCGAGGCGATGTCATGGATATAAACAACAGGTTTGCGGGACTCAAAGGACACATAAGCAAGTTCATTGCCGCTGGGAGACCAACTGGGAGAGATGATGGGCTCTTGACTTGATAAAGCCGCTTGGGGGTTTTCGCCATCCGCATCTGCGACCCATAAAAAATGCTTTGGTCCCTGTTTGGTGATGTAGGCAATGCGGGTAGAAAAAATCCCTTTGTCTCCGGTGAGCTTTTCATAGACTTGATCGGCAATCCGGTGTGACACCAAACGCAAATCATTGGGCACCACGATATAGCTTTGCCCGCCCATATCTTGCCCCTTCACCGCGTCCCATAAGCGAAAACGAACATCAAAGCGGCCATCGGCCATGCGCGAGACGCTGCCGGTGAGTAAAGCATCAGCAGGTTTTTGCCTGATGGGCGCAAAATCGGGACGGCTGACTTCGTCGATGACAGCGCCTATTGACAAGCTGCGGAACTGTCCACTGCGCTCCAAATCAGCAGCCAC
>JABMMR010000118.1 GCA_013205525.1 Burkholderiales bacterium
ATGCGCAAACCCCGGGCCTTGGGCTGCAACGAAGCCGCGAACCCCAGCGGCAGGCTGGCCAGCGACAAAGGTGCACGTGCATCAAAACCGGCCATGACTTCAAGCAGATGCGACAAATCGCGCATGCTTCTGGCCATGGGGCCGTCGGTGCCAAGTTGACTCACCCACACATCGCCAGCGGGATAAGCGGGCACCCGCCCTTGCGAGGGGCGCAGACCAAACAGATTGTTCCAAGCCGCGGGGTTACGCAAACTGCCCATGAAGTCCGAGCCGTCGGCGATGGGCAGCAAGCGCTGCGCCAAAGCCACGCCCGCGCCACCGCTGCTGCCGCCGGCGCTGAAAGCGGGGTTGTAAGCATTGCGGGTGGTGCCAAAGACTTCGTTGAAGGTGTGCGAGCCTAAACCCCATTCGGGGGTGTTGGTCTTGCCAATCACAATGCCGCCTGCACCTCGCAAGCGTTGCGTCAGCAAGGCGTCAAGGGCGGGGATGTTGTGGCGCAAAAGAGGTGAGCCGCAGGTGGTTGGAATGCCCGCCACATCCACCAAGTCCTTCAAGGCGATGGGAAAACCATGCATCCAACCACGTGAATGGCCATGGGCCAGATCGGCGTCGCAGGCATCGGCTTGTGCCAAAAGTGTGGCCGTGTCTTGCAGGCTGACCAAGGCGTTGAAGCGCGGGTTCACGCTTTCAATGCGCTGCAAAAAAGCATGCATCACTTCACGGCAAGACACCTGCTTGCCATGAATGGCTTGGGAGAGTTCGTCGGCGCTGAGTTCGGTGACAACCATGCGTGAGCCCGTTCAAAAGAGAATCGCTTATATTGAGCTTTAAATGTAGCTTGCGCTAACAAGGGGATGGATATGCGGCGTGGTTTTTTTAAAGCAGTGGTGGTGGGATGGGTGCTGGGCATGCTGGGAGCCACAGCATTAGCCCAAAACACCGTGCCCGCCAACAAAGTGTTTCGCTTTGTGCCGCATGCCAATTTGGCGGTGCTCGACCCCATCTGGACCACCGCCTACGTCACCCGCAACCATGCCTACATGATTTACGACACCTTGTTCTCTGAGGATGCCAAGGGCAATATCCAGCCGCAAATGGTGCAAAGCTTCACCACTGCCAAAGACGGCAAGACTTGGACTTTCAAGCTGCGCGCCGGTTTGGAGTTCCATGACGGCAAGCCCGTGACCAGCGAAGACGTGGCAGCCTCACTCAAGCGCTGGGCGAGTCGCGACGCCATGGGCGGCATATTGTTTGGCTTCATCGAGAAAATTGACACCCCCGACGCGAATACCTTTCGCTTCATCATGAAAGAGCCTTGCGCCATCGTGCTCGACGCTTTGGGCAAAGCATCCAGCAATGTGCCTTTCATCATGCCCGCACGTATCGCGGCCACACCGGGTACCGAGCAAATCAAGGAACACGTTGGCTCTGGCCCTTTCATGTTCAAGGCCGATGAGTTCAAACCTGGCTCGGTAGCGGTGTATTTGCGCAACCCCAAATATGTGTCGCGCAAAGAAGCGCCCAGCGGTTTGGCTGGTGGGCGTCCCGTCAACTTTGAGCGTGTGGAATGGGTCATCATCCGCGACCCGCAAACCCAGTTCAATGCGCTGCAAGCCGGCGAGGTGGACATGGTCGAGCAACCCAGTTTCGAGCAATACGAGTCTTTAAAAAAAACCGCTGGCGTCAAGGTGGACGATTTCTCGCCGGCGGGCTACCAGTTTGTGATGCGTTTTAACCACCTGCATGCGCCTTTCAACAACGTGAAAATTCGCCAAGCCGCCATGCTCGCTGTGGGTCAGCAGGCCTTCATCAATACCCAGGTCGGTATCCCCGACTTGGTGCGGGCTTGCAAAAGCATTTACCCTTGCGGCACCCCCTTGGCAGACGAAAACACCAGCTATTTCACCGGTGTGGCCAACCCGGCCAAAGCGCGGGAGTTGTTGAAAGAAGCCGGCTACGACGGCACGCCCATCGTCATGATGCGCCCCACCGACTTGGCGGCCATCACCAAGCTGCCCTTGGTGGCCAAGCAGCAACTCGAGGCCGCCGGTTTCAAAGTGGATTTGCAGCAAATGGACTGGGCTTCTTTGGTGGCTAGGCGTGCCAAAAAAGAACTACCTACGCAAGGCGGCTGGAATATGTTTTTCACTACTTGGACCGCGCAAGATATTGGCAGCCCATTGACCAGCGCCATGCTCAACGCCAAAGGAGCCACGGGTTGGTTTGGCTGGCAAGACGAGCCGCGCATCGAAGATTTGAAAGCCAAATTTGCCCGCGCCCATGAAGGTCCCGAGCAGAAAAAAATCGCCTCCGCCATTCAAGCCTTGGTGTTTGAAACCGCCGCCTTTGCGCCGCTGGGCCAATACCGCAACCCCACTGCTTTGCGCAGCAATGTCAGTGGCATGTTGCAAACCGCAGGTGTTCCGGTGATGTGGGGCTTGAGCAAAAACTGATGGCTTCATTTCTGCTGCGTCGTTTGCTGGCGGTGCTGCCCGTGTTGTGGGTGGTTTCGGTGGTGGTATTTCTCATCCTGCGATTGGCCCCCGGCGACCCAGCTGCGGTGATTGCTGGCAACAACGCCACCAGCGAAGACATCGCCCAAATCCGCAGCCAGTTGGGGTTGGACGGCAACCTCATCAGTCAATACGGTATTTGGCTGGGCAAGGTGGTGCAAGGCGATTTGGGTTATTCCTATTATTTGGGCAAGCCGGTGCTTGAGCTTATTGCCCAGCGCATGGAGCCCAGTTTGTCGCTGGCTTTGGGCACCGCCTTGTTGGCGGTGTGCTTGGCGGTGCCGCTGGGCACCTTGGCGGCGTGGCGCATGGGCGGCTGGCTGGACCGCGCGCTGTCGGCGTTTTCGGTGGCGGGTTTTTCAGTGCCTGTGTTTGTCATTGCCTATGGCTTGATTTACGTCTTTGCTATTCAATTGCAATG